>JANONH010000694.1:0-2077 GCA_031420735.1 Methylibium sp. | reverse complement strand
GCCCATGCCGGCACCCACGCAGAGCGTGGCGAGGCCAGTGGCGAGGCCGCGCCGCTCGAGTTCGTCGAGCAGGGTGCCCAGGATCATGGCGCCGGTGGCGCCCAGCGGGTGGCCCATGGCGATGGCGCCGCCGTTGACGTTCATTTTCGAGTGCGCGACGCCCAGCACTTCCATGAAGCGCAGCACCACCGAGGCAAAGGCTTCGTTCAATTCGTAGAGGTCGATGTCGGCGGCGCTCATGCCGGCGAGCGCGAGCGCCTTCTCGGCCGCGTAGGAGGGCCCCGTGAGCATGATGGTCGGCTCGCTGCCGACCGAGGCGAACGAGCGGATGCGCGCGCGCGGCTCGAGCCCCAGGCGCTTGCCCGCCGCGGCGCTGCCGATGAGTACGGCCGCCGCGCCATCGACGATGCCCGAGGAGTTGCCCGCGTGGTGCACGTGTTCCATGCGCTCCAACTGCGGGTAGCGCTGGATCGCCACCGCGTCGAAGCCGTACTTTTGGCCCTGCAGCTTGAACGCGGGCTCGAGCTTGGCGAGCGACTCGCGCGTGGTTTCGGGGCGCATGTGCTCGTCGTGTGCGAGCAGCACGCAGCCATTGGCGTCTTTCACAGTCACCACCGACTTGGCAAAGCGCCCTTCGGCCCAGGCCACTTGCGCGCGCTGCTGGCTCTGCACCGCATAGCCGTCGACGTCGCTCCTGCTGTGGCCGTAGAGGCTGGCAATGAGGTCGGCCGAGATGCCCTGCGGCACGAAGTAGCTCGGCATCGCCACCGCCGGGTCGGCCGCCCAGGCGCCGCCGCTGGTGCCCATGGGCACGCGGCTCATGCTTTCCACGCCGCCGCCCACGACCAGCGGCGAGAAGCCCGACATCACCTTGGCTGCGGCCATGTTGCAGGCCTCCAGGCCCGAGGCGCAGAAGCGGTTGATCTGCACACCCGGCGCGCTCTCGTGGTAGCCGGCCACGATGGCCGCCACGCGGGCGATGTCGGCGCCTTGCTCGCCGGTGGGCTCGACGCAGCCGAGGATGATGTCGTCGACCTGCGAGGTGTCGAGTGCATTGCGTTCGCGCAGCGCGGCCAGCGCCGTCACGGCCAGCCCGGTGGGCGTGACGCCGTGCAGCGCGCCGCTGCTGCGGCCCTTGCCGCGCGGCGTGCGCACGGCATCGAAGATGAAGGCCTCGGTCATGGCGTCCTCACGGGTGGGGGTCTGTGATGCGGGAGCGCGAGCCAAGAATCGCGCACGAAAGCGGCAACAAGTAGCGGCTGCTCCCGCTGCCGTTTTGACCGCTAGTCGAAGCCCCAGGGCCTGCCTGGGCCTGGGCCGACGACCCGCCGGCCAGCTGGACGACCGACGAAAAACTTGTTCGAGTGTAGCGATGGACGGCTTGAAATTTATCCTCTGCGAGCCCGACTGCAGCACGGCCAAGGTCGCCCGCAGGACGGCGGGAACCTACTGCTTGCCCAGCGTGGCGATCTGCCGCATCAGCAGGGCGAGCTGCTCGCCCGAGGGCAGGTCGGCGGTGCGGTAGACGAGCCGGGCGCGGCGGTCGAATAGATAGATCTGCGGCGTGTGCCGGTCGGCGCCGCTCGCTCGGCCGCGCACGAAGTCGAGCAGCGGATCGACGTCTTGCGCTCGGGGCAGTGCGGCCGTCCAGCGCTGGGGCTTGGCGCCGTAGCGCGCCAGCCAGGCGGCGAGCGCGCGGCGGTCGTCGCCAAGCGGGTCGATGGAGACCGAGAGCAGCCGCAGATCGGCGGCGTCGTGCTCGAGTTTTTGCTGGGCGTCGGCGAAGGCTGCGCCCTGAATGGGACAGGTGGCGCTGCAGCCGGTGAACATGAGTTGCAGCGCGGTGATGCGGCCTTCAAGGGCGCTCGGCAGGAGCCATGGCTTGCCGTCGGTGCCGGTGAGCCGCAGCGCGGGTGCTGCCACCGGCGGGCGCACGGGGCCGAATCCCACATGGCCCTGCGCTTGCGCCGGGCTCTGGGCTGGGCCCTGTGCCTGCGCCTGTGCCCGGTGCGCAGGCCACGCCGCGGCCAGGCTGAACGCAGCACCTGCGCCGAGCAGTGCGCGGCGCGTGGGGAAG
>JANONH010000693.1:0-1705 GCA_031420735.1 Methylibium sp. | reverse complement strand
CAGCAGCGCCGGCGGCGTGGCGTTCGAGGCACTCGACGCGCGGCTCATGCTGCAGGCGCTGCCGGGCGTCTTCTGTGCCGGAGAGATGCTCGATTGGGAGGCGCCCACCGGCGGCTACCTGTTGCAGGCCTGCTTTGCGACTGGCCGGGCCGCCGGCAAAGGCGTGCTCGACTGGCTCGCCTGCGACCGGCGTGCGCCGTCGAGCCAGGCGCATTGAGCCGACTTCCAAGGCGCGGTCGCGCCTGCCCCAGGGGCTGGCGCCCGACAGGCCCCGGCCGAGGAGCCGCATACGGGCCACGGGGGCTGCTGCGGTGCGTCGATTGCGCCGCTGCGGATGTGCCGTTATTTGGCCCACAATTGCCCCCCATGACCGCCGCCACCCACACCGTTCACCTCGTGCGCCGCGAGCCCGCCACCTTGCACGCGAGCACGGCGCGCTGGAGCGTTGCGGCCGTGCAGGCGCTGTTCGAGCTGCCCTTCAACGACCTGCTGTTTCGCGCCCAGCAGGTGCACCGCGAGCACTTCGACGCCAACGCGGTGCAGCGCTCCAGCTTGCTTTCCATCAAGACCGGCGGCTGCCCCGAAGACTGCGGCTATTGCCCGCAGTCGGCCCACTACGACACCGGCGTCGAAGCCGACAAGCTCATGGACGTGGCGGCCGTTCGGGCGGCGGCCCAGGCGGCCGTGGCGGCCGGCGCCTCGCGCTTTTGCATGGGCGCGGCTTGGCGCGAACCCAAAGACCGCGACATCGAAAAAGTGGTGGAGCTGGTGCGCGAGGTCAAGTCGCTCGGCCTCCAAGCCTGCTGCACGCTGGGCATGCTGAGCCGCCCGCAAGCCGCCGCACTCAAGCAGGCCGGCGTCGACTACTACAACCACAACCTCGACACCGCCCCCGAAGCCTACGGCCGCATCATCAGCTCGCGCGTCTACGAAGACCGGCTGCAAACGCTCGCCCACGTGCGCGAAGCCGGCATGAACGTCTGCAGCGGCGGCATCGTCGGCATGGGCGAGTCGCGCAGCGAGCGAGCCGGCCTGGTGGCCCAGCTCGCCAACCTCGACCCGCATCCCGAATCGGTGCCGATCAACGAGCTGGTGCCGGTGGCGGGCACGCCCCTGGCCGATTCGCCCAAGCTCGACCCGTTCGAGTTCGTGCGCACCATTGCCGCAGCGCGCATCACCATGCCCAGCGCCTACGTGCGCCTCTCGGCGGGGCGCCAGGAAATGGGCGACGCCGTGCAGGCGCTGTGCTTCCTGGCCGGCGCCAACTCCATCTTCTACGGCGACAAGCTGCTCACCACCGGCAACCCCGACGTCGAGCGCGATGCGGCGCTGTTTCAACGGCTGGGCCTGAAGGCGGTCTAGCATGCTCGAGCGCTCGAGCGATCAGGCCAAACTGGCCGCCTCGTCGGCAGCAAGCAGCTTGCGCGATGCCGCCGCGACCGAGCCGCCCATGCACGCCGAAAGCGGCCCCGTCGAGCCCGTCGAGGCGGACGTTCGAAGGCCGCGCGGTGCGCCTTTTCCCATCGTCGGCATCGGCGCATCGGCCGGCGGGCTCGAGGCGTTCTCCGAGTTGCTGGCCGCGCTGCCGCTGGACACCGGCATGGCCTTCGTGCTGGTCCAGCACCTCGATCCGCTGCACGAGAGCGCGCTTACGCAGTTGCTCGCGCGCACCACCAAGCTGCCCGTGCAGGAGGTGAGCGATGCC
>JANONH010000692.1:0-3378 GCA_031420735.1 Methylibium sp. | reverse complement strand
CACCAACAGCGGCCTGCAACCGGCCGGGCCGTTCGACGCGCCGGCCGACATCGTTACCACCGAGGTCAAGGTGCCCAGCCACGACGGTGCGCTGGTGCCGATGTCCATCATTCACCGCCAGGGCGTCAAGCTCGACGGCAGCAACCCGACCCTGCTGTACGGCTACGCGAGCTACGGCGTCACCGAAGAGCCGTTCTACAGCGTCAGCCGGCTCGCCTGGCTTGACGCTGGGGGCGTGTATGCGGTGGCCAACCCGCGCGGCAGCAGCGTGTCGGGGCAGGATTGGTACAAGGGCGGCTTTCAAACCACCAAGCCCAACACCTGGAAGGACTTCATCGCCTGTGCCGAATACCTGATCGCGCAGAAGTACACCCAGCCTGCGAAGCTGGGCATTCTCGGCGGCAGCGCGGGCGGCATTCTGGTGGGCCGCGCGATGACCGAGCGGCCCGACCTGTTCGCGGCCGTGGTGCCGGCGGTGGGGGCGCTCGATGGGGTGCGTTTCGAAACCACGCCGAACGGTGTGCCCAACATTCCCGAGTTCGGCAGCGTCAAGACCGAAGCCGGCTTCAAGGCGCTGCTGGCAATGATCACCTACGCCAACATCAAGCCGGGCACCGCCTACCCGGCCGTGCTGCTGACGCACGGCGTCAACGACCCGCGCGTCGAGGTGTGGCAAACCACCAAGGCCGCTGCCCGCCTCATGGCTGCCACCGGCAGCGGCAAGCCGGTGCTGATGCGCCTGGACTACGACGCCGGGCACGGCATCGGCAACACCAAGAAGCAGCAACTCACCGAGCGGGCCGACATCTTCTCGTTCCTGCTGTGGCAAATGGGCGTGGCGGGCTACCAGCCATGAGCGGGCGCAGCGCAGCCCATAATTCACGACCCCCCCTTTCCACCGTTTTCCAGGAGCCGCGCCATGGCATCGATCAACAAAGTCATCCTCATCGGCAACCTCGGCAAAGACCCCGAGGTGCGCTACACGCCCAATGGCGCTGCCATCTGCAACATCACGCTGGCCACCACGCGAAGCTGGAAGAACAAAGACTCCGGCGACAAGGTTGAAGAGACCGAGTGGCACCGCGTTGTCTTCTACGACCGCCTGGCCGAGATCGCCGGCGAGTACCTGAAAAAGGGCCGCCCGGTGTACGTTGAAGGCCGCCTGAAAACCCGCAAGTGGCAGGACAAGGAAGGCGTCGACAAATACACCACCGAAATCGTCGCCGACAACATGCAATTGCTCGGCGGCCGTGAAGGCATGGGCGGCGAGCAGGGCGGTGGTGGCGCGAGTCGCGGTGGCGACCGGGGCAACCAGGGCGGCGGTGGTGGGGGTGGCGACGACCACGGCGAGCCGCCGCAGCGCAGCGCGCCCGCGTCGCGTCCGCCGGTCAACAAACCCGCCGCGAAGTCGTCGACCGGCTTCGAGGACATGGACGACGACATTCCGTTCTGATCGCGGGCCGCGCGTCGTTGACCATCAGCACAGACAACCCAGCAAAAACGGGAGACGGCCATGGCCACGGTTCGCTACCTGGTCCACGACGTGGACGCCGCACTGCCTTTTTACAGGGCACTCGGTTTCCGGCTGACCGACCGCTGGGGCCCACCGTTCGCCATCGTCAAGCGCAAGGGACTGGCGCTGTGGCTCAGCGGCCCCGGCACCTCGGCGGCCAAGAAGCTGAAAGACGGCTCGCTGCCGCAGCCTGGCGGCTGGAACCGGCTGGTGATCGAGGTGGCGAGTCTCGATGACACGATGACCCAACTCGAAGTCACCGGCGCGCGCTTTCGCAGCAAACCCATCAAGGGACCAGGCGGCCGCCAGGTGCTGGTCGAAGACCCGTCGGGCAACCCGGTGGAGTTGTTCGAGGCGCGCGCTGCGGAGGGGTAGCTCGGGCTGTTGCGGGCTTCGGCAGCGCGCCGCTTTCTGACTGCGCCACCGCTGCGCGGTGACATCGAGTTCCGTCAAGAACGCAACACTGCACTGGCATTCCTCGTCGGCCTTCCACAGTGCGAGGAGCTCAGCGTGCGGCGAAAGCACTGCGACAGCCCGCCTTTGCAAAGCGCGAAAGACTGATCCTGGATCACGCGCCGTCAGCCCATTCATAGAGGCGGCGGGGCGGGGACCGACAACCGCATCCCGTGCATATTGCACGCACCGCTGTCAAGGTTTCCCTACAGACGCAATCGGTTTCCACTTCTACATTGAAGTTCCACTGTGCGCCCGTGCCCGTCCTCTGTCAGGACGGACAGCACCAACCTCGAAGGTCCGAAGATGATGAAGCGTTGCTTGTCGATGATCCCGCTGCCGCTCGTGGTTTCGCTGGTGGCGCTTTCGCTGCCAGCGTTCGCCGCCGCCGAGAAAGCCACCCTGACGAGCGAGCTGCAGGTCTGGACCGTGGTCAAAAAAGCCGACGGTGCCGAGACGTTGCAACCGGCCCAGAGCGTCAAGCCGGGTGACGTTTTGCAGTACACCGCCGTCTACCGGAACGCTGACACCCGCGCGGTGAGCCGCCTGGTGGCGAGCCTGCCGATTCCGGCCGGCACCGAGCTCGTTGCCGCCAGCGCCTCGCCGCGCGAGGTGCAGGCCAGCCTGGACGGCAAGGTCTACGCCGCCGCGCCGCTGATGCGCAAGGTGCGGCGTGCCGACGGCCAGATGGTCGATGTGCCTGTGCCGCTGACGGAGTACCGCTACCTGCGCTGGCCGGAACAGCAAGTCGCCGCTGGCACAACGTACAGCACCAGCGCACGCGTGCGTGTGGTGTCGGTGTCCGCGACTGCCGTGCCGCCTGCCACGAGCCCGACCCCGGCATCCGCCGCGCGCTGATCGTCCGGCCGCCAACACCATGTTCAAGTTTTTCAGACACGCCGCCGATAAGTTTGGCTGCAATCATTTGCCAGGAGCATCAGACATGACTTTCAACGGGCTAAATCTCAAACGCCTTCTTTCGCGGGCGCTCGGTGCGCTGCTGCTGGCAGGTGTCATCGGCACCGCGCCGACAACGGCGTTTGCAGCACCCGCTGCCGGCACGGCCATCGGCAACCAGGCCTCGGCCACTTACACCGACGCCTCCAACACGCCGCGCACCGTGACCTCGAACGTGGTCACCGCCATCGTCCAGCAGGTCGCCAGTCTGACGCTCGCGCAAAGCGCCAGCCGCACCGTCGCTGTCGGCAGCCAGGTGAGCTATCCGGTCACCTTGACCAACACCGGCAACGGCACCGACACCTTCAACCTGGGCTTCACGCAATCGGGCGCGTTCGCCTTCACCTCGGTGGTGTTCTACGCCGACGCGAACGGTGACGGCGTGGCCGACAACACCACCCCGATCACTGCCTCCACCGCACTCGCGATGGACGCGGTGTTCAAGTTCGTTGCGG
>JANONH010000691.1:0-5099 GCA_031420735.1 Methylibium sp. | reverse complement strand
TGGGCGTGTTCGAGTACGAGCAGTTCGGCGGCGGTACGCGGGTGCTGGCCGAGGCGATCGCGCGCTCGAGCGCCTTTAGCATCGCCGGCGGCGGCGACACCCTGGCCGCCATCGCCAAGTACGGCATCGAAAAAGACATCGACTACATCTCGACCGGCGGTGGCGCCTTCCTCGAAGTGCTCGAAGGCAAGACCTTGCCCGCCTTCGCCATCCTCGAGCAGCGCGCCGCCGGCTGACCGCGCCGCGCCTGCAGCCCTCGCACAAGCCCTCGCACAAGCAGCTCCTACACACCGAACCGAAACACCATGCCACGCGCCACCAAGATCGTTGCGACCCTCGGCCCCGCCTCTTCGTCGCCGGAGGTGCTCGAGCGGATGATCCGCGCCGGGGTCGACGTCGTGCGCCTCAATTTCTCGCATGGCACGGCCGAGGACCACATCGACCGCGCGCGCCTCGTGCGCGAAGTGGCTGAGCGCTGCGGCAAACAGGTGGCCATCATGGCCGACCTGCAGGGCCCCAAGATCCGCGTGGGCAAGTTTGCGGCCGGCAAGGTGCAGCTCGAATCGGGGGCTCCGTTCGTGCTGGACGCCGCCCGCACCGAGCCGGGCGACCTGCTGGGTGTGGGCCTGGATTACAAGTCGCTGCCGCGCGACGTGCGTCCGGGCGACACCCTGTTGCTCAACGACGGCCTGATCGTGCTGACGGTCGAGCGCGTGGCGGGCGACTGCGTGCACACCCTCGTCAAGGTGGGCGGCGAGCTCTCCAACAACAAGGGCATCAACCGGCAGGGCGGCGGCCTCACGGCCCCGGCGCTCACCGCCAAGGACATGGAGGACATCAAGACCGCGATGGCGTTTCGCGCCGAGTACGTGGCGGTGAGCTTCCCCAAAAGCGCCACCGACATGGAGATGGCCCGCCAACTGGCCAACGTGGCCGGCGAGCCCTATCGCCACAAGGCCGCCCTCATCGCCAAAATCGAGCGCAGCGAGGCGATTCCGGTGCTCGAGCAAATATTGCGCGCGAGCGACGGCATCATGGTGGCGCGCGGCGATCTCGCGATCGAAGTCGGCAATGCGGCGGTGCCGGCGCTGCAAAAACGCATGATCCGCATGGCCCGCCAGTTGGACAAACTGGTCATCACCGCCACGCAGATGATGGAGTCGATGATCGTCAACCCCATTCCCACGCGCGCCGAGGTGAGCGACGTGGCCAATGCGGTGCTCGACGGCACCGATGCGGTGATGCTGAGCGCCGAAACCGCCGCCGGCAAGTACCCGGTCGAGACGATCGAGCAGATGGCAGCGATCGCCCTGGAGGCCGAGCGCGCCGAAGACATGGCGCTCGATGCCGATTTTTCGAACCGCCAAGTAAACCGCATCGACCAGAGCATCGCCATGGGCGCGCTCTTCACCGCGCACCACCTGGGTTGCAAGGCGATCGTGGCCCTGACCGAGTCGGGCTCGACCGCCTTGTGGATGAGCCGCCACAAGATCCATGTAGCCATCTACGCCCTCACCTCGCAGCCGCAGACGCTGCGGAAAATGGCGCTCTATCGCAACGTGCACCCGGTGCTGATGCCCTCTTACACCGACCGCGACGAGGCGCTCGGCAAAGCCGAGGCGCTGCTCGTCTCGGGCGGTGTGCTGGCGCCGGGCGACACCTATGCCATCACCTGCGGCGAGCCCATGGGCCACCCGGGCGGCACCAATATGCTCAAGGTCGGCCGGGTCGCCTGAGGCGATGCAGGGTGTTTGCCGCCCGAGCCATTCGTAGCGCCTAAACTAAAAGGCCGTCAGCGCGCCTGCGCGTTGCATCCCCGGTCCCGTTCTTGCGGAGATTCCCATGCCTCTCGTTTCCATGCGCCAGTTGCTCGACCACGCCGCCGAGCAGGGCTACGGTATACCGGCCTTCAATGTCAACAACCTCGAGCAGGTGCAGGCGGTGATGAGCGCGGCCCACGAGGTCGGCGCGCCGGTCATCCTGCAAGCGAGCGCTGGCGCCCGCAAGTACGCGGGCGAGCCCTTCATCAAGCACCTGATCCAGGCCGCCATCGAAACCTGGCCCGACATCCCCCTGGTGATGCACCAGGACCACGGGCAAAGCCCCGAAGTCTGCCGTGGCGCCATCGACCTGGGCTTCAGCTCCGTCATGATGGACGGCTCGCTGCAGGCCGACGGCAAGACCATCGCCAGCTACGACTACAACGTGGAAGTCACGCGCAAGGTGGTCGACATGGCGCATGCGCTGGGCGTTACGGTCGAAGGCGAGCTTGGCTGCCTCGGCTCGCTCGAAACCATGCGCGGCGACAAGGAAGACGGCCACGGCACCGAAGCGACCATGACCATCGACCAGTTGCTCACCGACCCCGAAGAGGCGGCCGACTTCGTCAAGCGCACCCAGCTCGACGCGCTGGCCATCGCCATCGGCACCAGCCACGGCGCCTACAAGTTCACCCGCAAGCCCACCGGCGACATCCTGGCCATCGGGCGCATCAAGGAAATCCACAAGCGCATCCCCAACACGCATCTGGTGATGCACGGCAGCTCGAGCGTGCCGCAAGACCTGCTCGCCACCATCCGCCAGTACGGCGGCGACCTGAAAGAAACCTATGGCGTGCCGGTCTCCGAAATCCAGGAAGCCATCAAGCACGGCGTGCGCAAGATCAACATCGACACCGACATCCGCCTGGCCATGACGGCAGCGGTGCGCCAGTACCTGGCGCAGAACCCCGGCAAGTTCGATCCGCGCGACTACCTCAAGCCCGCCACCGCGGCGGCCAAGTCGATCTGCAAGCAGCGCTATGTCGAATTCGGCTGCGAAGGCCAGGCGGGCAAGATCAAGGCGCAATCGCTCACCGCCGTGGCGCAGCGCTACGCCAAGGGCGAGCTCGCGCAAGTGGTGCAGTGAAGCGCCGGCCTTGCCGCCCGGTCGGGTGGCACCTGCCGTGAGCGGGCCAAGCCTGCTCACGTCATCGCTCGAGTCGCTGCCACTCGTGGCGCGTGGCAAGGTGCGCGACATTTACGCGGTGGGCGAGGACCGCCTGCTCATGGTGGCCACCGATCGCCTGTCGGCCTTCGACGTCGTCATGCGCGAGGCGATCCCGGGCAAGGGCCGCCTGCTGACCGAAATGGCGCTGTTCTGGTTCGACAAGCTCCAAGGCATCGTGCCCAACCACCTCACGGGCGAGTCGCCAGAGAGCGTGGTGGCGCCCGACAAGCGCGAGCAAGTGAGCGGCCGCTCCATGCTCGTGAAGCGCCTGAAACCGCTGCCGGTGGAGGCCGTCGTGCGGGGCTACCTGGCGGGCTCCGGCTGGGCCGAGTACCACGAGCGCGGCGAGGTCTGCGGCGTCGCCTTGCCGGGCGGCCTCAGGAACGCCAGCAAGCTTGCAGCACCCATTTTCACGCCGGCCACCAAGGCCGAGATGGGCGCGCACGACCAGAACATCAGCTTCGAGCGCATGGCGGCCCTCATCGGCCAGCCTCTGGCCGATGAGGTGAGGCGCGTGTCGCTTGCGCTCTACGAAGCGGCTGCCGCGTTTGCGCTCGGCAAGGGCATCATCATCGCCGACACCAAGTTCGAGTTCGGGCTCGACGATCGAGGCCGCCTGACCCTGATGGATGAAGTGCTCACGCCCGACTCCTCGCGTTTTTGGCCGCTCGAGGCCTATGCCGAAGGCGGCAACCCGCCCAGCTACGACAAGCAGTTCCTGCGCGACTGGCTGCTTCAGGTGCGGCCCGGCGGCCAGCCCTGGAACAAGCAGGCGCCCGCGCCGCCCTTGCCGGGCGAAGTGATCGAAAAAACGGCGGCCAAATACCGCGAAGTCTTCGAGCGCCTGACCGGTTGAGGTCGATGGCGTCGCGCCTGCTCGCCCGCCTCGACGCTGCCCTCGTCACCGAGCGCCGACCGCTCGAGCAACTCATGCTGCGCGCCGAGCGTGCCGGCCTGCTGGCCCGCTCGGGCCGTGTGCAGGAGGCCAGAGCCGCCGTACTGGCTTTGCGCGGCGCACCGACGGCGCGCACGGGCCGGGTCGGCGATGCCGCCCTCGGTCTGGCCGAAGCGCTGATCGAGTACCACAGCGACTTGAGCGTGCAGGCACGCTCGCGCCTGCAGGCCGCCTACGCCGCCAGCGCCGGCCACGACGAACTGCAAGCCACTTGCGCAGCGTGGCTGGCGCACCTCGATTACGTCGGCAACGAGCTGCCGGGCATGGTGGCCAATGCGGCGCTGGCCCTGAAACTGGCTGCGCCGCAGCACCACGGCGCGCGTTCCCGCGCCAGCCTGGTCGTGGCGATGAGCTACCACCACGCCGGCCGCTTCGACCTGGCGCGCCCCTGGTATGAGCAAGCGCGCCGGCATGCCAGGGCCGAGGGCGACGAAGCGCAGCTATCCGCCCTGTTGCACGACATGGCGGCCCTGAGCGTCTACCTGGCGCGCGAGCAGGCCGTGCGCCACCCCGACCCGGCGTGCGCGCACGCGGTGCTGCAGGCGGCAGGCGCGGCCGAATCCTCCGGGCATTTCGACGCCCACATCGGCAGCCGCGTGCTGCCGGTGCTAGCACCGATCCTGCGGGCCCAGGCCTTGTCGATCCAGGGTCGTTTTCCGCAGGCCATGGCCCATTACGAAGGTCATTTGCGCACGGCGCTGGCCCAGGGGCTCGCACGCATCGAGTGCAGCCTGCGCGCGGACATGGCGTGGTGCCGGCTCGGCCTGGCGCAGCCGGACTTGGCGCGCGAACAGGCCAGGGCGGCCGAGGCGGCCCAGCATGCGCACAGCGAGCCCGACGAATTGGCCTTCAGCCACGGGCGCTTGGCGCAGGTGTGGGCCGCGCTCGGCGAGCCGCACGCGGCCGAGCGGCATGCGCAAGCGGCCGCTCGGCAGTGGCTGCTGCACGGCGAGGACCAGGCCCGCATCCTCGCGCTGCTGGCAGCGGCAGGGCTGCCCGCCGTTTCGACTTGAAACGCCGGCTTGCCGGGGTTCACACCCTCTTAGCTCAGCAGCACCATGCTGAGCTTGCGCCGGTAGCCGTCGACCACCGGGTCGCCGGCGGTCACGATGGCCCGGCCGGCCACTTCGAGGGTGCCCTTGGCTTCGGCGGCGGC
>JANONH010000690.1:0-1597 GCA_031420735.1 Methylibium sp. | reverse complement strand
GAGCGTGGCGTCGGCCGAGCTTTCACAGCGCTGGATGGCGGCATCCAGGCGGGCACAGTCGCCGAGATAAGGCCATTCGTCGAAGTCGGCCTCGGCTTCGATGAATGCAGCCAGCCCGCCGCCCCACTGCGCGAGGTCGCCGCGCTCGGGTGGCGCCGCGAGCCAGAGCGCGCGGGCCACGGCGGCGAAGTCGTCCTGGCCCACCAAGGCATGCACCGTTGGGTAGCTCGCCTGGAGCGCGCGCTCGGCCACCGCCTGGGCGTTGGTGCGGTACGCAGCCAGACCCTGCTGCAGACGCTCTCCGGCTTCAGCCAAGCCGGCAGCCGACACGAGCGGTGCGCCGTGCAGCGCGGCGAGCAGCGCGCCCTGGCGCGCCGCGATCGCCGCTGCCGGGCTCGCAAGGCCGCATGAGCCCGCGCGCGGGCTCATGCGGCCCGCCCCAGCGCCCGCACGTCGCGCTGCAGGGCAGCGGCCGTGGTGGCTTCTTGCAGAAGCACGTCGAGCGCGGGCAGGCCGGTGTCCCATTCGATCAAGGTGGGCACGCAACCGAGCCGCTCAAGGGCATGGCGATAGACGCGCCAGACGGGCGGGTGCACGCGGCTGCCGTGGACGTCGATCACCAGCGGCCCAGCCTCACAGTAGACCGCCAGGTGAATCTCGCCCACGGCCGCGGGCGGCAGCCCGTCGATGAAGGCGCAGGCAGTGCGCACCGCACGCGCCTCGCGCTCGAGCGGCTCGAGCGGCTCGCCGCGTGGCTCTCGGGAGCGCTCGGCGTTGAGCGCGTTGACCACCAGGTTGTTGACGTCGAGCAGCATCCCGCAGCCGCTCTGCGCGACCAGCCGTCTGAAGAATTCGACCTCGGGCATCTGCCCGGGATCGTCGAGCGAGAGGTAGGCCGAGAGGTTCTCGACCAGGATCGGCCGCGCCAGCCGCTCTTGCACGCGCGCGACGTTGGCACACAAGACGCCGAGCGATGCTTCGCTGAAGGCGATGGGCAAGAGGTCGGCCGCGTGCACGAGCGGGCCGCCCGGCAGGGCGGCGCGAGCGAACGAGGCGTGGTCGGACACGCGCACCGGCTGCGTGCGCTCCACGAGTCGCGCAAGACGCTCGAGGTGCCAGTCGTCCAGGCCAACTGCCGAGCCGAGCCCGAGGCCCACGCCGTGCAGGCTGAGCGCGTGCGTGCCGCGCACGCCTTCGAGCACCGCGAGCGCCGCGCCACCGTCGGCGAAGAAATTCTCCGAATGCACCTCAATGAAACCGAGCGCCGGGCAACGCCGGGCGAACTCGACATAGTGCGGCTGGCGCAGGCCGATCCCGACCTGCGCCAGCGGCCCGCCTTCCCTTGCCAGCTCCCTTGCCGGCTCCGGGTGGCCCAGCGCAGTCGGGCTCATGGCTGCAGCGCCAATTCGCGCATCACTTCTTCATCGTGTCCATCTGCTTCTTGGCGTCGGCCGCGTTCTGGCCACCCATGTCCTTGCAGGTGCCCTTGGCGACGTATTTCCATTCGCCGGCGGCCTTGCTGTCCTTGGCCTGGCCGGCGCAGGAATGCGAGCCGGAGAGGTTGGCGCAGTCGTTCTTGCCGGCTTCGGCGATGCCG
>JANONH010000689.1:0-1879 GCA_031420735.1 Methylibium sp. | reverse complement strand
CTCGAAATCGCCGGAGTGGTAGGCCCGCGGCCCCAGGTTCAGTTCGCCCGAGCAGCCGCGGAAATGCGGCACGCTGAAGTCCCAGCCGCGCTGCAGTGCCAGGGTCGCGAAGCCCAGCCCGTAATGGCTGCCCGAACTGCCCTCCAGGCCGTGGACCATGACCAGATGCTGGCGCGCCGGCGCGGCGGCGGGCGGGCGTACCAAGTGGTCGACGTCGACGAAGTCGCCATCGGGCGTGGCCCAGCGCTCGCGTCTGAAGCCCGGCGTGCCGCCCTCGGGGTGGCGGCGTGAGAAACGCGCGCCCCAGATCGTCTGCAGGTTGCCGCCAGGCAGCCACGGCGGAGCGCGGTAGTTGTTCAAGTCTGCGGGTGCCGGCGTCGTCAGTGCAGCCGCGCCGGCGACTCCGGCGCCGACAGCTGCGGCTCGGGGCTGCCCGGGCTGGCGTGGTGGGCGGCCAGGCGCCAACCCTGCGCCGTCTTGAGGTAGACGTTGGTGGCCAGCACCCAGGCCGTCTGTGGTCCGTCGGGCGTGTTGATGGCGATGCGCTCGACCAGGTGGTGCACGGCGCAGGTCAGGCTGTGCAGGCGCCGCATCTGCTCGGGCCGCGCCGGCACGCCGCCGTTGGCAAAGAGGGCTTCGAAGCTGGTGCGGATGGCCTCGGCGCCAACCATGCGCGGGCCGCCCGGGTGCACGCAGACGATTTCGTCATCGTCGGCCCACACCGCCATCAGGCGCGCCAGGTCGCCCTGCTGCAGGGCTTCGTAGAACTGCGCCTCGACCTCGTCGGGCGTGCCCGACAGCAGGGCGGCGGGCGGTCGGCTGCGCGGCATGCGGCGGCCGCTTCAGCGAAAGACCACGCACTTGTGGCCGTTGGCCAGCACGCGGTGCTCGACGTGCCAGCGCACCGCACGCGCCAGCACCATGCATTCGATGTCGCGGCCAACGGCCGTGAAGTCCTCGGCCGACAGCGTGTGGTCCACGCGCTGCACGTCCTGCTCGATGATCGGGCCTTCGTCGAGGTCGGCGGTGACGTAGTGGGCGGTGGCGCCGATCAGTTTGACGCCGCGCGCATGCGCCTGGTAGTACGGCCGCGCGCCCTTGAAGCTTGGCAGGAAGCTGTGGTGGATGTTGATCGCGCGGCCGGCCAGCGACTGGCAGAAGGCCGGGCTCAGGATCTGCATGTAGCGCGCCAGCACCACGAGGTCGATGCGGTGCGTGTCGACGAGGGCCTCGACCCGTTGCTCCTGTGCGCGCTTGGCCTCGGCCACCAGCGGCGCGTCCTTGCCCGTGGCCAGCGGCAGGTGGTGGAAGGCAATGCCGTAGCTGGCCGCCAGGGCCTCGAAGCTGCGGTGGTTGGAAACGATGGCCGGGATGTCGACCGCCAGCGAGCCGCTCTTCCAGCGGTAGAGCAGGTCGTTGAGGCAGTGGCCATGCTGGCTGACCATCAGCAGCAGCCGCGGCCGTTCGGCCAGGGCATGGATCTGCACCGTCATGCCGAACTGCTGCCGCGTGTGTTGGAACAGCGCCGCCAGCGTGGTGCTGCTGGCCAGTTGCGGCGGCGCGGCGAAGTGCACACGCATGAAGAACAGGCCGGTGGCGTGTTCACCGTCCAGGTCGCCGAACTGCTGCGAATCGATGATGTTGCAGCCAGCCTGGTAGAGCAGGCCCGAAACGGCGTGGACAATGCCCTTGGTGTCCCGACACGACAACGTCAGGACAAACTGTTGGTCGAGTTGCATTACTTGGGATTGTAGGGATCGACGATGAAGATCGAAGAACAGGACTGGCCCCAGCGCAGCCGCGAACTCTCACAGCTGCTGGCCCGCGCGGGGCTGGGCGATCGCACGGCGTTTGCCGGGCTCTACGAACGCACCAGCGG
>JANONH010000688.1:0-2549 GCA_031420735.1 Methylibium sp. | reverse complement strand
ACACGGCGAAAGCCGGCCATGCTCTCGCCACCGCCAAGACGCGCCAAGACACTGCCGCCGCCTGGCTCGACCGCTACCACCTGGAGCGCATCCGCGATGCCTTGCAGACCCAGCGCGTCGAGGTCGGCCTGCAGGTCGATGCCGCAGAGGCCGCCTACCGGGGCGCGCGCGGCTCGCAGGCCGAAGTGTTTGCCGCGCGCTCGGCGCTTGCGCTCACTGAAGACCGCATCGACCAGAACGACCGTCAGCTCGCCAGCGCGCTAACGCTGCTCGCCCGCTGGGTGGGCGAAAGCGCACGGCGGCCGCTTGCCGCTCAGCCGCAGACCGACACCGTGCCCCTTTCCGCCGACGAGCTCGAGGCTCGCTTTCTGCACCACCCGGAGATCGAGGTGCTGCTGAGGAAAGAAGCGGTCGCAGCGGCCGACGCCGAGCTCGCGGTGGCCGACAAGCGGCCCGACTGGAGCGTCGGCCTCACCTACGGCAAGCGCGGGCCGGCCTACTCCGACTTCGTGTTCCTGAGCCTTTCGGTGCCGCTGCAATGGGACCGCGCCAACCGGCAGGACCGCGAGCTCGCCGCGCGGCTCGCCGCTGTAGACCAACTGCGCGCCGAGCGCGGCGACGCCACCCGCGGCCACGTCGCCGAGACCCTCACGATGCTGCAGGAATGGCAGGCCAACCGCCGCCGCCTGGCACGCTTTGACGCCACCCTCGTGCCGCTGGCGGCCGAGCGCACGCGCGCTGCGAGCGCCGCCTACCGCGGCGGTGCTGGCGGCCTCATGCCGCTGCTCGAAGCACGCCGCGCCGAGATCGACACCCGCCTCGATCATCTGCGGCTCACGATGGAGACCGACCGGCTCTGGGCACGCCTGGCCTACCTGATCCCGGCTCATCACGACGCTGCAACGTCCCGCCCTTGAGCCCCAACTGAATGCCCGAGCAAGGATGCCGCATGAACACGAAACAACTCGCCATCACCGGCGCCGTTGTCGCAGCGCTCGCAGCGCTCGCGGCCAGCGGCTGGGGCGTCTACCGGCTCGGCGTGCAGCGCGGCTTGGGCCTCTCAGTGGGCGCCGCGGCGCGCCCGGCGGCACCCGCCGAAGACCCGGGCAGCAGCATCGCGGCCGGCGAAGCCGCCACGCGCAGGCACATTGCAGCAGGCATCAAAGCCGGCGACACCAATCCCGCCACCGGCAAGCAGGTCCTCTACTACCACGACCCGATGGTGCCGGGCAAACGCTTCGATGCGCCGGCCAAGTCGCCCTTCATGGACATGATGTTGGTGCCCGTCTACGGCGGCGCCGCCAAAGACCGGGGCCAGGTCGCGGTCAGCCCGCGCATCCAGCAGAACCTCGGCGTGCGCACCAGCGAAGTCACCGAAGGCGTGCTGCGGCCACAGATTTCGGCCGTCGGCAACATCGCCTGGAACGAGCGCGACCAATCGGTGCTGCAGGCCCGCGCGCGCGGCTTCGTCGAGAAGCTGCATGTGCGCGCCGCGCTCGACCGCGTGACGCGCGGTCAGCCGATCGTCGAGCTGTACGTGCCGGACTGGGTGGCCGCGCAGGAGGAGTACTTGAGCCTTAAACGGGCAGCGGGTGCCGACGCCGGCCTGCTGTCTTCGGCACGCCAGCGCATGCGCCTGGCCGGCATGAACGAGGCCCAAATCGCCAGTGTCGAAAAGTCCGGCGAGCTGCGTGCGCGCCAGACGCTGACCGCACCCTCGAGCGGCGTGGTGGCCGAGCTGGCCGTTCGCGAAGGCATGACGGTCGAGCCCGGCATGGTGCTCGCGCGCATCAATGGTTTGTCGACCGTGTGGGCGGTGGCCGACCTCCCCGAGGCGCAGGCGGCGCGGGTTGCGCCCGGCGCGAAGGTCGAGGCCCGCAGTCCGGGTGCACCGGGCGAAGTGTTCCGCGGCACGGTGCAGGCGGTGCTGCCGCAGGTCGACGCCGCCACGCGGACCATCAAGGTCCGCGTCGAACTTGTCAACGCCGACGGGCGGCTCGCGCCGGGCATGTTCGCGACCCTGCAGTTCACGGGCCCGCTCGAGGAGAAAGCGCTGCTGATCCCGACCGAGGCACTCATCCAGACCGGCCGGCGAAGCGTGGTGCTGCTGGCCGAGGAAGGCGGCCACTTCACGCCGGTCGAGGTGGAGACGGGCCTTGAATACGGCGGGCAGACGGTGATCAAGCGCGGCCTCACGGCCGGCCAGCGCGTGGTCGTGTCGTCGCAGTTCCTCATCGATTCCGAAGCCAGCCTGCGCGGCTTTCAAACGCGACTGAACGGCGATGCAGCGCCGCCTGCTGCGGCGCCCCCGGCGCCCCACGCCTCGGGAGCCGCGCGATGATCGCCGCGCTGATCCGCTGGTCGATCGTCAACCGCTTCCTGGTGCTGCTGGCCACGCTTGGCGTCGCCGCGTGGGGCCTGTGGGCGCTGCAGCGCACGCCGCTGGACGCCCTGCCCGATCTGTCGGACGTGCAAGTCATCATCCGCACGCCCTACCCCGGCCAGGCGCCGCGCATCGTGGAAGACCAGGTCACCTACCCGCTGACGAC
>JANONH010000687.1:0-1528 GCA_031420735.1 Methylibium sp. | reverse complement strand
CTCGACATTGCGCGCGGTGCCGCGCTTCAAGTGCTCGAGGCCGGCTTCCATGTCGGTGATGGTGTGCTCGCCGGCGTCGGTCATCTCGGCGATCAGCCCGCGCACCGCGCGGTGCGAGGCGCACATGCAGCCGCTGCCGGCACTGCCGTCGGCGGGCTTGCCCATCACGATCAGCTTCACGCCGTCGGGGGCCTGCGCGGCATATTCGCCGAGCACCCGGCTGCGTTCCATCGTCAGGCGCAAGGTTTGGCCGGTCGGCCCGGTGACGTTCTCGACCAGGGACGAGGGGATCGATCGGATCAGGTCGGTGTCTGCGCGCGACATGCCCAAGGTGAGCGCCAGATTCGGGTTCGGGTCGCCATCGATCGCCAGCACCCGGTGCCGCCGCCGCGCCAGCACCCGGGCCAACGTGCCCGCCAGCGTGGTCTTGCCCGAGCCACCCTTGCCCACCATCGCGATCTTCATGATCTGGTCTCCTTGCCTGCACGGGCAGTATAGAAATCCGCGCTGCCGCCAGGCGTCGGCAAAACCCGCAGGCGCGCCGTGCGCGGATGGCCGATCATGCGCCGATGAACAACGCCGACTACCCGCGCGGCATGCGCATCGGTGAACTCGCGAAGCTGCTGGGCACGACGACCAAGACGCTGCGTTTCTACGAGCAGATCGGCCTGCTTGGGGCGCCGCGGCGCAGCGAATCGGCGTACCGGCTGTACGACAACGTGGCGGCCGCGACCGCCAGGCTGGTGATCGGGCTGCGTCACCTCGAGTTGACCATCCCCGAGCTGCAATCGCTGCTTCGCGACGACGGCAAGTCCACCCGCCGCCAGCGCTTGATGGCGCTGATGGACGAGCGGCTGCGCCGCATGGAGCTCGAGTTGAGCGTGCAGCAGGGCCGCTGCGACGACCTCTCGGCGCGCCACGCGGCACTGCTGGCCACGCCACGCGGGCGACCCCCTCAGTGCGTCTGCGACGCGCTGCTGCTGGCCTGCACTTGTGTCGGGCCGGGCTGCGATTCGCGGTCTGCAAACTGATTTGAATAGCGCTTGACCTTGCCCTTGCGGCAAGGTCGATACTGGTCGCATCAAGGGGCATCAACATGGCCGAGCACCCAACTTCGCGGATGACCAATGCGCACACGCCGACCTTCGGCCTGGCGCCCGGGCCGATTCCGGAAGTGCACGCTTTCTGGCTCGCCGGCATGAGTTGCGACGGCTGTTCGATCGCCGCGGTCGGTGCGCAGAGCCCGAGCGTCGAGCAACTCGTCAGCGTCTCGATCCCGGGCCTGCCGAAAGTCATCCTGCACCATCCGGTGCTCTCCGTCGAAGCCGGCGAGACCTTCATCGCGCCGTACCGCCTGGCGCGCGAGGGCAAGCTCGGCGCACCTTATGTCGTGATCTACGAAGGTTCGGTCGCCGACGAGCGCATCGCCGCACACCACGGCGGTTACTGGTCGGCGATGGGTGCCGACCACGGCACCGATGGCCACCACCGGCCAATCCCGACCGCGCAATGGCTGCACGACCTGGCG
>JANONH010000686.1:0-1654 GCA_031420735.1 Methylibium sp. | reverse complement strand
CATCCCGACCGTGGCTGTGACCGGCACCAACGGCAAGACCACCACCACGCGGCTGGTTGCGCACCTGCTGGCCGCCTCGGGCCTGCGCGTGGGCATGACCAACACCGACGGCGTCTACGTGCAGGGCCGCCAGATCGACAGCGGCGACTGCAGCGGCCCCAAAAGCGCGCGCAGCGTGCTGCTGCACCCCGACGTCGACGCCGCGGTGTTCGAGACCGCGCGCGGCGGCGTGCTGCGCGAAGGCCTGGGCTTCGACCGCTGCTCGGTCGCAGTGGTCACCAACGTGGGCAGCGGCGACCACCTCGGCCTCAACTACATCACGACCGTCGAAGACCTCGCGGTTCTCAAGCGCGTGATCGTGCAGAACGTCGCCGAGAGCGGCTACGCGGTGCTCAACGCCGCCGACCCGATGGTCGTGGCGATGGCCGCGGTCTGCCCCGGCCAGGTGATCTTCTTCGCTGCGGACCGCCAGCACCCGGCGATGGCCACGCACCGCGCGCAAGGCCGGCGCGTGGTGTTCGTCGAAGACGGCGCCATCATTGCCGCCGAAGGCGCGTGGCGCGAGCGGGTCGAACTGCGCGAAGTGCCCATGACGCGCGGCGGCGCGATCGGCTTTCAGGTCGAGAACGCCATGGCCGCGGTGGCCGCCGCGTGGGGCGTGGGCCTCGATTGGGACGCCGTGCGCCGAGGCCTCGCCAGCTTCGCGAGCGACGCCGCCACGGTGCCCGGCCGCTTTAACCTCATGGAGTTTCGTGGCGCCACGGTGATCGCCGACTACGGCCACAACCCCGACGCCATGCGCGCCTTGGTGCAGGCCGTGACGGCCCTGCAGAGCCACCCCGGGCAGCGCCGCACGGTCGTCATCAGCGGTGCCGGCGACCGCCGCGACGCCGACATCCGCGACCAGACCGCCATCCTCGGCGCCTGCTTCGACGACGTGCTGCTGTACCAAGACGCGGCCCAGCGCGGCCGCGCCGACGGCGAGGTGATGCGCCTGTTGCGCGAAGGCCTGGCAGGTGCCGCCCGCACCACCCGCGTCGAAGAAATCCGCGGCGAGTTCAAGGCCATCGACACCGCCCTCGAGCGGCTCGAGCCGGGCGACCTGTGCCTGGTGCTGGTCGACCAGGTCGAGGCGGCGCTGGCGCATCTGGCGCGGCGCTGCGGCGAGGTCGGCGCGGCCGCCTGAAGGCGCTGCGTCGCCGACGCGGCGAGGCCTGTGCCATGCCAGCGAGGCGACGCCGCCTTCGGCGCCGAAGACGGCGCGCGTCGCAGTCGAGGCAAGAAGGGGCAAGAAGCCCAGCGCTATGCAGCGCCGCACATATCGCCACCGCCGCCGGATGCGCCAACAATGCGGCGCTCCATCCGGCAGCGGTTGCGGTGCACGCGCCGGCGCTCGGAGATGGCTCCTTTTCGCGCAACCTAAATTTCCAACATGAACTTTCGTGCATCCCGGCGTGCGCTCGCCAGCCTTGTGTTCGGAGCGCTTGCCGCTTTCGCGCCGCTCGCGGCCTTTGCGCAAGACTTGGTCATCGTCGTCGCCTCCACCACTTCGACCGAACAGTCGGGCCTCTTTGCCCACCTGCTGCCGGCGTTCAAGAAGGCCAGCGGCATCGAGGTCAAAGTGGTGGCCCAGGGCACCGGCCAGGCGCTCGAC
>JANONH010000685.1:0-6390 GCA_031420735.1 Methylibium sp. | reverse complement strand
CCCAGGCGCCGCCCACCCAGCGGGCCAGGTCCGCCTCCGCGTCCCAGCGCAAGTTGTCGGCCAGCCAGGCGACATCGGCCGCCAGGCGCGCATCGCCGTCCACCGCCACCTTTGCACGCTCGCCAGTCAACCAGCGCAAGGCCATGCGGTGAGGCGCCACGAGCTCGACCAGGACGCGCAGATCGGCAGCTTGCTCGCCCGCCTGCCCTGCCGCCTGCGGCAAGCTCTCGAACAGGCCCGCCGGGGTCACGAGCAAGGCGAGCTTCGGCGGCACCGGCCACGGACCCGCCGGCACCTGCCAATCGACGTCGAGCCGCCGACCGACGTGCGCGAGGAGCCGGGTACGCGCCTCTGGCTCGGACACGAGCAGATGGTTGAGCAGCAGCAGCGCTTGCTCGAGCGCGGCCTGCATCACGGCGTTGATAGGCTGGTCGGGCACGCCAGAATTGTAGGGGCGGCCTTGCGCGCGGTGCGCCGTGCGGGCGCTGTTGCGCTCTGTAGCGCCTAGACGCTGCCGGGCCCGCGCCGAGCGACTTGCACGGTCTGCAATGTGGTCACAATCCGGATCGATGCCGGTGCGGGCCAGGTCGCTGGTCGTCCCGACCCCCGCACCAGCCCCGTACCCCGTACTCGCCCCGGAACCCTTGCCTTTCGCATGTTCGAAGACCGCACCTACAAAAGAACCTTTTACAGCGCGCCCCAATCCGTCACCTCGTTCGTCGCGGCTCTGCTGGAGCCTGCCTTGACGGTGGCTTGTTTGATTGCGGTAACCCTGTGGTACGGCGAGCCGATCCTGCGCTCCACGCTGATGCTTTGCTTGCTGGTGTTCGCGCTGAGCTTTCCGGGGCGCAACCGCTTTCGAGATGCCGGTCTCGCGGCGGCGATCGACATCGCGCTGTCGTGGATCAGCCTGCTGCTCATCCTCGCACTGTGCGCCTACGCGACGCGCAGCTTCGAGTTCTTCGAGCGCAAAGTGCTGCTGGCCTGGGCGGTGGCCACACCGGTGCTGCAGTGGGTGGCGATCCTGATCGGGCGGCACGTCATCATGCGCCGCGCCCGCTTGCCGCACCACCGCAGCACCGCCGTCATCATCGGGGCGGGCCCGCTGGGTTTGAAAGTCGCCCGCGCCCTGGGCCGACGCGCCGACGTGCTGGTCGACGTGGCAGGCTACTTCGACGACCGCACCGACGAACGCGTGGCGCAAGAGACAGCACCGCACCGGCTGGGCGCGCTGGCCGACGTGGCGCCCTACGTCATGAGCGAGGGCATTCGCGAGGTCTACATCACCCTGCCATTGGGCCTGCAGCCGCGCATCGTGCAGTTGCTCGAGTCGCTGCAGGGCACCACCGCCTCGATGTATTTCGTGCCCGACGTGTTCGGCATCAGCATCATCCAGGGGCGGCTGCAAGACATGAACGGCGTGCCCGTCGTGGGCATCTGCGAGACGCCTTTCACGGGCACCAACGAGCTGGTGAAGCGGCTCTCCGACATCGCGCTCGCGAGTCTGATCCTTGTCCTGATCTCGCCGCTCTTGGCACTGATTGCCCTGGGCGTCAAACTGAGTTCGCCGGGACCGGCGCTGTTTCGACAAAGACGCAACGGACTGGACGGCGAGGAGATCACGATATACAAGTTCCGCTCGATGACCAGCCATGACAACGGCGATAAAGTGACACAGGCGACTCGCGGCGACGCCCGAATCACGCGCTTCGGCGCTTTCCTGCGGCGCACTTCGCTCGACGAATTGCCCCAGTTCGTCAACGTTTTGCAAGGTCGCATGAGCATTGTCGGACCCCGGCCACATGCAGTGGCGCACAACGCGCTGTACCGCGAATTGATCAAGGCCTATATGGTCCGCCACAAGGTCAAGCCGGGGATCACCGGCTGGGCGCAAGTCAACGGGCTGCGCGGCGAAACCGATACGATCGAAAAGATGCGTGCGCGCGTCGAGTACGACCTGGAGTACCTGCGCAACTGGTCGCTCGGCCTGGACCTGCAGATCATCGCGCGGACCATCCGGCTCGTGATCTTCGACCGCCATGCCTATTGACATTAAGACCCAACAACATCCCACAGGAGAAGAAGCGATGAAGCCCACCCTTAAAGCCCTGCCGCGCGCACTGCGCTTCTTGCCGATTGCCGGCGCCGTGCTGCTAGCCACCTCGGCGCAAGCCCAGATGGCCCCGTATTACCTGGACGCGTCGCAGGCCATCCGCTACGACTCCAACCTTTTTCGCGCCTCAACCAATGAGCAGAGCGACATCATTTCGACCACATCGGTGACGCTGGGTTTCGACCAACCCATCAGCCGGCAACGGCTGTTCGGGCATGCGACCGGGCGCTACAACCTTTACCGCGACAACGACCAGCTCAATGCGCCGGGCTACGACATCGGCGCGGGCATCAACTGGGAGGCCGCATCCAAGCTCAGCGGTCACGCGCTCGTTAATTTTTCTCAGAATCAAGCCGCTTTCGAGAATTACGGCGCCTTGCAACAAACGCAGTCTGGCGAGAACCTCGAGCGCGTATCGCTGCTCGACTTGCGCGCGCAGTACGGCGGCCAGTCGCTGCTGAGCGTCGAGGCGCTTGGTAATTTCACGCGCGTGGATTACTCGAACTCGGCGTTTACCGGTCGCGAGCTCGAGACGCGCATGCTCGGCGTCGGCGCAGGCTACCGGCCCAACAGCGATTGGCAACTTGGCGTGCGCTATCGCCGCACCAACGGCGAATACGCCGGCGGGGCGTCCGACGAATACGACCGCGACGACTTCGATTTGACGGCCCAGTACCAGGCGAGCGGTTTCAGCAGCTTGTCGGCGCGGGTGTCGCACACCAAAGAAGACCACGAGCTCCAGACCACGCGCGACTTCAGCGGCGTGACCGGAGAAGTGCGCTGGGATTACCGGCCCACCGGCAAGCTGCGCCTGGGGGCGTCGCTGGCGCGTGAAACCGGCGCGGGCACGTCGATTTCAGCTGCCTCCGGCTCCACGCCTGGCCGGGTCGTCCCCCTGCCCGGCGCGGTGCCCTTGCCTTCCGAAGGGGCCCCCACTGCACCCAGCCCCGTGGTTGGTGCGCCGGGAACCGCATTCTCAACCGGGCCGGGCTACTTGTCCGACAGCCAGCTTAGCAGCCGCGTCGGGCTGCAGCTTGGCTACGAGGCCACGGCCAAGATCCTGCTTGGTCTCACCGCGAGCTATTCGCGCGATACCTACGACACCGGCTTCGTCACCGGCGGTGTGACGACACCTGGAGAGAGCAAAGGCAACTCGCGCGTGCTCCTGTTGACGGCCGGCTACCAGGTAACGCGTGTGTGGAGCGCTGGCTGCGGCGTCGGGCGCGAAGAGCGCAACACTGGCGTGCTTCTGGCAGGCAACACTCGCTATGCCTACGATGCAACGACCGCTTATTGCAGCGTGCGCTTGAGTCTTCGCTGACCCTCGGGCCCTCATTACTGTCTTGACCCGCCTTTGCACAGTCCAAGTTAGAGAGCCCCCGGGGCACGCGCCACCGGGGGGCTCGACACTCGAAGAGGCGCCGCGTCAGGGGCGGATGAGCAACTCGCGCGTGACGGTCTCGCCCCCCTGCGTCACGCTCACCTTGACCGTCGATCCGGCCACCGGTGGAGACGTGAGTTGCGCCACGTACTGGAAGCTCAAGTCGGCAAGAATGTTGTTGAACAGGCCCGTCAGGTCGCCCTCGGTCCGGCGGTACTGACCGCCGGACTGCTGCGCCATCGACTCCATCGTTGGCTGGTCGATCTCCTGGTTGCCAAAACCGACCAGATAGAGCGGGATGCCCGCTGCCTTTGCCTGCGCCACAACCGAGACAGCGGTGCTCAAACTGGAGGCAGTGTCCTTGCCGTCGGTCATGGCAATGATGATCTTGCGTTCATTGGTGGCATTTCCAAGCAATGAGACGGCGGCAGAAATGCCGTCGAACAGTCGTGTTCCACCTTCGTTGATCACCTGCTCGGTCACGTACTGCGTACGCAGTCGGACATTGCTCGCCAAAGTTGTTGGATTCATGTCGTCGCCGTTTCCGGCGCTACTGAGGTAAATGTCGGAATAGGCGTTGTAGAGGTCGACGACCGGGCGCAACTGAGCGAATTGAGTGGTGAGGCCAGTTGCGCTGAAAGCATATGGCGCTGCCGCCGCACCGGACGGCGTGACCCAAAGCGGCTCAAACGGCGGCGCGGCAAAGGTCTCGTCGTTCATGGTGAGCAGCGTGCTCGAGAACAGCACTATGCCCGCCTGGCTGACACCGGCAGTCGACAAGCCGTCGAGCAAGGAATGCGTGGCCTGGGCCGCGTACGAAAGCGTTGCTCGGCAACTTGGGTCGACACAAGTGGAGGGCAGTGCAAAGCGCATCGAGCCGCTTGCATCAAGCGCCAGGGCAACGCTGGTCGTCGCAGCAACATTGGTGTAGGTGACCGAGGTCAGTGCCAGCGGCTGCGTTCCGACTGCAAACTTGAAGTCCGGGGCATCGAGCGACGTGATGGCTAGTCCGCTCGCGTTGGTGACGGTCACCCCCAATCGGCCACCTCCCAGGTCTTGCACAGAGCTGATTTGCAGCGTCGGCGCCGGTGGGGCGCCACCTCCGCCTCCACCGCCGCATGCGGCCAGAGCCGCGGCTGCAGCAAGGCCCAGGATCAGTGATCGTTTCGTGCGACTTAGTGTTCTCATACGGTCTCCATAAAAAAGTTCACGTTAATAGCCGGGCACGCTGGCTGCCGTAGGTCCGTGGTTGCAGTGGGCTAGGCAGATTGCATGCCGAGCGACCTGGGCGCATGCCTCGTCAAACGTCTGGGCCCCGGAGTTCACGGAGACTCGAGGCCGGCCAGACGGCGCCGGTCGGCCGCGTTGGTGGCGCCCAGCAGGTCGGCAACGAACCCTTGCTGCAACTGCCAGGCACGGTCTGCGTCCGAGTCGAGCGAAGAGACGCGAAACAACAAGCCGTCGGGTACTTGCCCCGTCAAGCTCATGCGCAATTCAGCCATGCGCTTTTGCCATCGATTGGCGACCGTGGCTTCTCCCACCGTGAACCAATAGGTCAGCGGCTCGCGGCGCGCTCCGAGAACGGTGTCGAGGCGGCGTACTTCGATGTTGCCGTAGGCGGTAACGAGGGTGCCGTCGACCGTGCGCAAGAGTTTGAAGCCCTGGGCCGGGTAGCAGACCTCGGGCTTGTGCGCTTCGAGCGAGCCTCGCTGGTCGCCGCCATAGGCCAGCGACAACATCACCCGCTGTTTCTGCGCGTTGACATAAGTGCGGGACAAGAGCTGCTTGTAGAGCTTGTTGAGCAGTTCCTGGGTTTGCGGATTCACCACGGCCGCTGTGCCCCGGGGGTCGATTTCCCACTGGCCGAAGCGTTCCGGTACGAGCCTGGCCAGATCGAACTGCTTGACGTTCGAACCTGCCCTGGGCCGCAACCCGTAAGCAGCGATCGCGCTGGCCACCATCAGGCCGCACAGCAATGCGGCTCGACGCATCGGGCGCGGGGCGCGGGTGCTCGCAGATCGTAGTGTTTCAGCGCCTCCCATCGTTCGGATCATAGAGGCGCGTGACTGCCACGGGCCTCACGGCAGGCCGCAGAAAGGCAGGCAACCCGCGCGTTCGGTCGCGTCAGCGGCAATTTGCAACGACTTTGTAAGCGCGAAGCAACGAAAGGCGTGGCGGATTCACGACGTTGGCGCGTAGGCCCGTCTGAGGCGAGCTTGTTGGTCTGCCAGCAGGTGAAACCCGCAGTTACCCCAGAACGAGGAAAGTAACAGGGTCGGCAACGAGGGTAAGTAGTCTCTGCGGTATCACTTTCCGATTACCGGCACTCATGCAATTTCTACAGCTCCATCAATCGTTTAAAGCCGACTCATCCACTGGCAAGCTCTCTTTAAAGCCGATCATTGAGAAGGGGCATGCCTTCTCCACGTCGCCACTGATCCTGGCAGTGAGCCTGGCACTCGCCGCATGCGGCGGAGGCGGCTCGGGCGTGAGTAGCGACCCAGCGATGGCAGCGCCGGTGGGAAACAGCAGCCCGGCGGCCGCGCAGTCCACGCCCGCGACACCGACCGCCCAGTCAGGGGTCGCTGCGCCCAGCCCTTCAGGCGATTCGCTCGCTCCGCGCGTCGACCTCCTCTCCATACCCAAGCCGAGCTCCGGGTTTGCGAGTGATCGGGTCCAGGCAACGTCCGAGCAGCCGTCTGGGCCCGGCGACATCGGCTCGTTCCGCACCACTTGCGCCCCGAGTCACATGCTCTTCGACGACCCCATCGTCTACCCCGGCCAGCCCGGCAAGAGCCACTTGCACGTGTTCTTCGGCAACACGGCAGCCAACGGCAACAGCACCGTGGCATCAATCGCCGGCACTGGCAACAGCACCTGCCGCGGCGGCACCGTC
>JANONH010000684.1:0-3908 GCA_031420735.1 Methylibium sp. | reverse complement strand
CCAGATAGGCGCCGTGACCGACACGCGCATGGTCGGCGTGGGCGTGGGTGATGATGGCGCGCGCTACCGGCCGCCACGGGTCGATGTAGAAATCGCCGGGCGGGCAGTACAGGCCCTCGGGGCGCTCGACCAGGAGATCGGTTTCTTTCAATCGCGTCTCCGTCATTACGGCACAGTGGCACCCGCCGCTCGCGAATAGAGGTTCCCTCGTTGTTTTAGTGTGGAACGCGACAATCTTAATTGGCCGCTGCGGACGCGAACGGATGAGCCGGCAGATGCTTGAGCTTGGACATTCGCAAGTAGGCGATGACGATGAAGTTCGATGCTGTCCAAAAGCCGCGCGCAGCGCGCTCGGGCCTGCTGCACCAATCCGTTCATCGCCTCGACGAACGCGTTGGCTCGGTTGTCGGTCACGCCGCGCACGACGGCCTCGGCACGCTCGGAGAGCGTCTTGGCCAGCTTTTTGAACGGCTTGAGCCGGCAGCGCCTGGCCCAACGAGAGGGACCAGTACAGTCAGTCGCTTGCCAAGTATGGGGACCAAGAAACTTTCACATTCTCAGCCCGGATGTGCGCGTGACGAATCAATGGCCTCGCACGCTTGCTGCAAGCCGCCTTGAAACGGCAACGCTCGCAGGTGCCCTGCGAGCACGCTATGCCTTGCCAAGTCGCGCACGAAGCGCGGCGAGCCGGTCGATCGTCTTTGAAGCAAGACCCGCTTGACGGTCCCGAGTGCCAGTCCGCAAAGGGCAGATAAATCGATGATCGCCGCATGCAACGTGCCGTGATTGACTTGAAAATATCGGCGCCGAGACTCGAACCAGTACGAGGGCATTCGCTTCGGCGCTGCATTGCGCTCCGTTAGCTTCGTGCTTTGCCCGGAGATGTGCATAACGCGACTCGCCGGAACGTACCAAGTCTCGAATCCGGACCGGCGAGCACGCAGGCAAAGATCGGTCTCCTCGAAGTACAGGAAGTACGACTCGTCGAAGCCTTGCAGCGAGCAGGCCAAGTCGGCGCGGATCATTAATGAAGCACCCGCAACCCAATCGACTCGCGCCGGCAGTGCCGGCATGACGACGGCCACCACGTGGCGCCTAAGCAGGCGGGTCACAAGCTTCCACTCCACGCCCCCTTCGAACTCGCTCCACGCGGAAGGAAAGCGAAATGCGATGGGCCAGTCGCTGCCGTCTTCATTCTCGAAGCTGCTGCCAACGATGCCGACATGCGGATGATCGTCGAGGAATTTTGCCAATCGCCACACGGCTTGCGCTGCATGATCGAGAAGTAGATTTCGATCTGGTTGAGCCAGCTCGCGTGGATCGGTCCGTGAACCGGGACCAATGTGGAATGGGCTTGCGTGAGGCGGCGCACCGATGCTTCGCCGCGATGCGACGAGCCGTTGTCCATGACCCAGAAGACGCGACGAGCGGTGTTGTACGGCGCCTGACTCATGACTTGGTCGACCAAGCGCTCGAAGGGCGCGATGCCGGTAGTCGCTTCGCAGCGACCGAACACCTTGGCGCGATGCACGTCCAGCGCAGCCAAGTACGCCCAAGCGCCGCCGCGCGCGTACTCGTGCACTCGCATCGACTTGCCGGGCTCGGTGGGCAGGCTCGGATGGATACGCAAGCGAGCCTGGATGCTGGTCTTCCCGTCGGTCGAGATGACGAACTCATCGTGGCGCGGGGCCTGTCTCTGCCAGCGGCGCTCGTACAGGTCCAGGATTCGCCCGACCTTGGCCTGGAAGTGAGGATCGCGCGGGGAAATCCAGCACCGGTGCTGCCAAGGGCGAATCGCGTCCTCGTACAACCAACGCCATACCGTGCTGTGGCTGATGCGGGCCACCAGGCCCGAGCACTGCGCGTGCCGCGCCACATCGGCCACACTGAGCCGCGACAGCGGCAAGCCCAAGGTGGCCGGCAACTCGCACGCCAGCGCCTTGATCTCAACCGTGAGCTCCGGGGCACGCCGATTCAACTCGGCGGACTCGTCCGCAGACAGCTCGATACGGAACGGGCTTTTCCTTGGCATGTGCAATCCCCGGTCGAAGGATCGCATCACGATGCCATACACGGCTGAACTTCTCAAGAATATACGTGGCCGTATTTATGAAAATGCCTACTTAGGAAACCTCTCGCTCCAACACCGATGGATCCTTTGCTGCCTTTGGTCTGCGCAGGCCGGCCGTCCTTCGGCGGCCGGGCGATCCGATTCGTAGCCCCTGGCTCATGTATCAGATGCACCAATCGAACTTGGCACATGCGATGCCTTGTCACGCAGTACTCATCTGAATCCATTCGCGCTGACGCGGCGTGAAGTCGCCGTGGCGCTGTTCTTTCGCCACGCCAACGTGGTCATAGAGCGCCTGGCCATAGCGCAGGAGTGATGGATTGGCAGGCAGCCCCAGCATCAGCACGGCTTGGATCATCTGCTTGAGCGTCCAGTCGATATGCGGCATATTCAACTGTTGCAGATTCATCGGAGTACCGTCCCCCGCCAAATCCACAGCACCGCGGTTGCCTGCGCGCAACGACTGGGTCGCGCGATCGAACGCATCGACTTGCCCAGAAAGCAACGCGAACAGCGGCAGCATAGGCATCGAGAAGCAAGGCAGCGGCTGCCCAGGAAACTTCCGGAACATAGTGTACTGATGGATCATTTGCGACGGATGTACGAGTTCGTCGAGATCCATTGGGATGCACGTGCGCTGTTCCGGCCTCAGTAGCCGATCCTGGATACACAGGGTTATGTCGTAATCCACCGAGCGGCCATCCTTGACGCCGACCTTGTTAAACAAGGAGACCGGCGGCAAGCTTCGCAGCCAAGCCATCTGGACGAATGCCTCGAACGTCGTGGCCAGTCGATCTTCGGCCCACAAGCCGTTGCCCGAATACCAAGACACGCCCTGCATGACGGCGCCACTGCGAACGAATTCCTCATGGCGACGCCGCAGCGTGTCCCCGAAGACGAGCGCGTCGTAGTCGTGAATTAAGACCTCGCGTGTGTTCACCTCGGCAAGCGCGAGGCACCATGACAACCAGCAATAGACAAACGGCAATTTGATCCGCTCGGCGAACTCCGATTGTCTTGCGCTGTAGTGCACGACCTTGATGTCGATGCCGGGATGTGCCGCCGCGAGGATTTGCCCGTCCAACGGGAAGACTTCGCGCGTCGCATCCACGGCAATAACGATGCGCTTGAGCTCCGGCCAGCGCGCGCCGATCAGGCACCGAAGATTCGCGTCGACCACCTGGGGCAAGCGCGAGCACATGCCAATGATGGCCGTGCAGCCCGGCTGTGGATCGGTCAGCGGCGTCCAGCGCACAAGAGATGCGAGTTGCTGGCGCACATGCTCCCGGTAGATCCACGCGGCGACGTGCTTGAGCGGATTGCGGTGCTTGCCCTGCATCGAAGTTCTGGTGAAAGGAAGAATCGAAATAGCCCCGAGGCGAGCCGGCAGGCGACACCGCGATCAAGAAGCCCCGGCCGAGGTAATGATGGTACATCGGCCGCCCTCGTCCCGCCCCTCTCGAGGTAACGAAGCTTCCTGCGGTGCACCCGAGTTCGACAGTTAAACGCGTAAAGACGCCCTCAAATTCGAAGTGCACTGTGGGCGATAGCTGGCTTCAGTATGGAAGTCGGGATCGACAGATCGCGCAGTTTGGTCAGCGACGGCAAACGGTCAACCGCCGAATCCTCGTCTAATAGCGCCCAGAAGCCCCGGCAGCGCGCAAATATAGGCGTGCAACTGACGAGACGAAACTGCGGCGTAGCCAGCGGCGCCATCCGGCCAATGGAGATGGGGCCATGATCTCCCTCGATGCGTCGAAATCGCGCTCCAGCGCTTCTGCCACCGCGGCCGCGAAGCTCGCATCACGCACCGCCACGTTGGCCTCCAGGTTGACGA
>JANONH010000683.1:0-1506 GCA_031420735.1 Methylibium sp. | reverse complement strand
GTTCGCCACGCTGGCCAGCAAGCCCGGCTTTCCCGGGCCCGGGACCTGGCTGCACGGCGCCGATCTGGCGCTCATGCGCCGAGTGCAAAGCGCCGCGGGGCCCGATGTCAACCTGTTCCACCACGACTTCGAGGTCTGCAGCCGCTATGGCGGCGGCATGGACGCGGCCGCGCGGGTCAGCTGCCCCGTGACGTTGATCCTGGGCCAGGCCGACCAGATGACGCCGCCGCGCGCTGCGCGCGACCTCGCGGCGGCACTCAAGGCGCGGGTGGTCACGGTGCCCAGCGGCCACCATCAGCTCGCCGAAGCCCCCGATGCCACCCTGGCCGCGCTGCGCACCGCGCTGGCCTGAAAGGACCACGCCGCCATGGACAACACCACCGACCGGCCCACCACCCAGCCCACCACCGACGCCAAGTCGCTGCGCACCTTCGCCGAGTTCTATCCCTTCTATCTGAAGGAACACCAGAACCGCACCTGCCGGCGGCTGCACTTCCTGGGCTGCACGCTGGCCCTGCTGTGCCTGGCGATGCTGGTGGCCACGGGGCGGCCGCAGTACCTGCTGTACGGCCTGCTGGCCGGCTACGGCTGCGCCTGGATCGGCCACTTCGTATTCGAGAAGAACAAGCCCGCCAGCTTCAAGCGCCCGCTGTACAGCTTCGTCGGCGACTGGGTCATGTACAAGGACATCTGGACCGGCCGCATCCCGTTCTGACGGCCGCTTCCAGGCGGTTCGTGCACAGCGTCACGACCCGCGGGCAGCGCGGTCGGTTGCCCTCGACGCAGCCCCAGCCACTTTTCCGCAGGGCCCACCCAGCGCCCGCCGCCAAAGTCGCTTGCGTCGATTCAAGTTCTGCCGCACCTGCGCCGAAGACAGCTCACGCCGAAGATAAGGCGGTCACCCCAATCGGCAGCGTCGCCAATATCGGCCGCACGAGTTTGGGTCGGATGGAGTCTTCATGCACCGTCGCCATCTTGCAGCCCACCGGGCCGCCCCCCGTCGCCTCGCCGCCTTGCTGGTGCTGGCAGCCACGCTGCCGGCCGGCGCCGGCAGCACGTCCGACACGTTTCAGGTCACGGCCACCGTCAGCAGTGCCTGCACGGTGTCGGGCACCGTGCTCGATTTCGGCAGCGGCATCAACCCGCTGACGGCGTCGGTGCCGGTCGACGCCAGCCGCAGCACCGTCTGGGGCGACGGCAGCAGCAGCACCCAGACCCATGGCGGCACCGGCACGGGCAGCAACCAGAGCGTGACGATCTACGGCCGCGTGGCCGCGCTCACGGGTGTGGTGCCCGGCAGTTATGCCGATACCGTGACCGTCACCGTCAGCTACTGAAGTGAAACTCCGCCCTTCAAGCAGGTGTGGCCTGCACGACATAGCCGATCTGCTGGAGCCTGCGGATGAGGCGGTTGGCGGTCTTGGTGGCGTCGGCGCGGTCGAAGTGCGCGGCACCGAGTTCATGCCATTCGGTGCCATTGCGCAGCATGTGCCAAGCGGCGGTGAG
>JANONH010000682.1:0-1537 GCA_031420735.1 Methylibium sp. | reverse complement strand
GCGTGGGATTCCTGTTCGTATCAACCCATCGAGTTACTGCTTTGTCCCTGTACTGCTCGAAAGTCGTCGCGAATGCAGCCGCTTCGGCGGGGGATAAGGCGAGATTCTTCTTCTCCTTCTGTTTATTCCAATCATCGCATTTCAATTTGAACTGATCCTGGCTAATGGGCGGCGCCGTCAGGCTCCTGAGCACCAGGGTCAGCCCGGGATGACTTTGTAGCGCCGGCCGAATCGATTTCAGATATGTAGTCGATCGCAATGCCGCAGCAATCAGTTGCCTGGCTTCCACGATTGCTTCCCGCCAGTCGGCGGCATCTGATGCCGGGGTAGTCGATGCCAAATACAACTTGGAAGCAAGTTCAGCTTGCTGCGCATGATACATTTGGAGCTGTGTAGCCTGAACCATCAACTGACCGACGCAATAATTCTTGATCTTCGCCGCAAGGGTGCGGCAAGTCGCGACGGTCCATTTCTGAGCTGCTCCTTCACTGTGTATTGAATGGCGGCTCGAAGAGCAGGGCCAAGGGGTATCAACTCTGTCTTCTTGTCAGCATCCACTAAATTCGACATTTGGAAAGCATCCAAATGCTTGGCCAGTGCCTTTGCAACCGCAGAAGCGAGCAGCTGTGGAACGGCGTTGCCAATCAGACGGTATTGTGTCGATCTATTGCCTATAAATTTCCAAGTGTGAGGAAAAGACTGCAAAGCCGCGCACTCGCGGGGAGACAAGCGTCGAATGCCAATATTGCTGTCCTGAACCCAATCTTGCTGTGAACTCGCCGTGACAGTTCTGGCGGGAAGCTTAGAGTCCGCCAAAAATGCGCCCTGCTTGTACCCCCAATGCCCGCCGGGGCGTGTCGCCTCACATTTGCCCGGGCTCTTCACGCCAGAGCCCGGAGCCAAAGCCGCCAACTCTAGCGCGAGGCGGCCCGTTGGTCGGATCAGTTCGTCGGCAGTCGGGGGAGCGATCCGTGCCAGACAATCCCCAAGCGTGCACCACGGCTTGGCCTTCGCGATGGGCTCCTTCGCATGGGTGGGAGTAGGGAAGCTCGGCGCGTCTCCCGCTCGATAGCCTACGAGAACGACGCGGACGCGGCGCTGCGGAACCCCAAGATCAGCAGAGTTCAGAAGCTCCACCTTGGTCTGCCAGCCGAGCGAAAACAACCGCTCCCGCAGCCATGCGAGCGCCGAGCCCGGTACGCCATCACTGCCGCGAGCGGTGACCAGGCTGCGCACGTTCTCAAAAAGAAGAAACCTGCAATCCAGTTCGGAGGCTACGCGCAGGTACTCCGCGATGAGTTGTCCGCGCGGATCATCGAAGCCCTGTTGGTGTCCGGCGCTGCTCCATGACTGACAAGGCGGACCGCCCGCGAGTAACGTGACCTCACCACGGCGGCGACCGATGCGGCCGAGAATGTCCCCTCCGGTCAGGCCGCAGATGTCTGTCTGTTGGGTCCGCGCGTGTGCCATGAATGTGCGACCACCGCCGAGGTCGAAGCCTCGATTGGCCTCCAGGCTCTCGACGGCGCGGTGATCG
>JANONH010000681.1:0-8620 GCA_031420735.1 Methylibium sp. | reverse complement strand
GCTTTCTGCGCTATCGCGCTTGGCCCGAGGACGGCGCGGCGCCCCCGCTCATGCCGGGGGGTGCATAAAAAGCTCGGTCGCCGCACCGCCCACCGGCCCGGTGAGACGGTGTTTACACAGCAACTCAAAAACAAACAACCGCCACCGGCAAGGCTTTGGTCGGGCCGCGGGCACAGCGCATTGGCGCAGCCGAGCACCGCAGACTCTGGGTCGGCGTGCGTACCCCGCATGCTTCGTAAACATACTCGCCGCGTCTGTCTGAACGAAACGAACGCAGTGAGTGCAGTGAGTTATGCGGCGCGACCCAGAGTCGAGGAGCACAGGGAACCCGTAGCGCAGCGAAGGGCTAAGCCACTGCGCTGTGCCCGCGGCCCGACCAAAGCCTTGCAAGCACGGAGGGGAGCCGCGAAGCCGCAACAGGCGTGATCCATTTCATGCCGCGATCACCTCCTGCAGCGTCATCTCGCCGAACCGCGCGCGCTGCCAGAAGCCGCGCACCACCGGGTTGGGGTCGAGCAGCAGCGCGGCCAGCAAGGGCTGCGCAGGCGTGGCCTCGGGCTCGCACATCAGCACGTAGCGTTTGTCGTCGTCTTCTTCGTCGAGCCGGCCGACCCAGTCGAGCTTGATGAACTCCTCGAGCAGGGGCTCGATTTGCAGCGGGTCGGTGCGCAGGCTGGTGGCCAGCTCGGTGCGGGTGAGGCCGCGGTGGCTCTGCTTGCGTGCCTGCGCGAGTTCGCGCAGCAGCAGCAGCGCCAGCTCAAAACGGTGGCCCGGCGTGGCGATGCGCCGCGCCACGTGCATGGAGAGGCTGGGCGCATAGGCTGCGATCACGGCGCCAAGCAGCACGATCACCCAGCCCAGGTAGAGCCAGACCAGAAAGATGGGCACGGTGGCAAAGGCGCCGTAGACGGCCGAGTAACTCGGCACCGAAGCGAGGTACCAAGCCAGGCCCTTCTTGGCGACCTCGAAGCCAGTCGCCACGAACACGCCGCCGGCCAGCGCATGCCGCCAGCGCACCCCCGTGTTGGGCACGTAATGGAACAGGCCCGCCATGGCCAAGGCGAGCAGCACGAACTCGATCACGTTGAGCAGCACGGCCACGCCACCCGGCAAGGCTCCCACCAGGCCGCGCGAGTTGGAGATCGCGTAGGAGGTGAGCGTCAGGCTCACGCCAAGCAGCAAGGGGCCGAGCGTTGCCGCGGCCCAATACACCAGCACCCGCTGGCCAAGCGAGCGCGGCTTGCGCACACGCCAGATGCCGTTGAGCGTGCGGTCGATGGTGAGCATCAGCGCCAGCGCCGTGACCAGCAACACCACCAGCCCAACGACACCCAGGCGGTTGGCCTTGGCCGCGAACAGGGTGAGCGCGCCGAGCACCGGCTTGGCGATGCCGTCGGGCACCAGGCTCTGGATAAAGTACTTCTCGAGCGCGCCCTGGAATTGCGCAAACATCGGAAAGGCGCTGAACACCGCCAGCGTCACCGTGGCCAGCGGCACCAAGGCAATGGTGGTGGTGAAGGTGAGGCTGCTGGCGGTGAGGCCCAGCCGGTCTTCGCGAAAGCGCACCAGCAGCGTCTTGGCGGTGTCGAGCCACGGCCAGGTCTTGAGCGTGGCGATGAGCTCGGCCAGGCGCTCGCGCCAGCCGCCTTTAAGGGTGTCGGTCACGGTCATGAGGCTCAGGCAAGGCGAGTGTCCCAGGGCACGAGCCCGCCCTGGCTGGCGAGCCATTGTTTGAGCTCGCCCTTCTTGACCTTGGCGTTGGCGGTCTTGGGCAAGGCGGCGACGAACACCACATGCTTGGGCGTCTCGATGCGGCTCAGCCGGCCCTCGCAAAACGCGGTGATGTCGGCAATGCTCGCCTCGGCGTGGGCGGCGCGCCTCACCACCACTGCCACCACCGCCTCGCCCCATTCGGGGTGCGGCACGCCGACCACGGCAACCTCGTCCACGGCAGGGTGCTCGACCAGCACGGACTCCACCGATGTGGGGAAGACATTGACGCCGCCGGTGATGATGAGGAACTTTTGGCGGTCCATGAGGTAGAGGTAGCCGCGGGAGTCGAGGCGGCCGATGTCGTTGGTGCGCAGCCAGCCGTCCCGCAGGGTCTCGGCGGTGGCTTCGGGCAGCTTGCGGTAGCCCTTCATGAGGGTGTTGCCGCGCAGCCAGACCTCGCCCGCCTGGCCGGTGGGCACGGGCTGGCCGAGTTCGTCGCGGATCGAGCAGTCGTAGTGCAAGGCAATGCGGCCCACCGACTTCAACAGCTCCGGTTCTTCGCGCAGTGCCAGCTCGTGGTCGGCGTCGGTCAGAAAGCTGATCCAGCCGCCGGTGGCTTCGGTCATGGCGTAAGTCTGCAGCAGCGCGACCCCGAAGGTCGCCTTCGCATCGCGGATCAACTTGGGCGTGGCCGGCGACGAGCCGTAGATCAGCAGCCGCAGGCTCGAAAGATCATTGCGGTCGGGGTTCGCCTGTACTTCGTTGATGGCACGCTGCAGCACGGTGGGCACGAGCAGGACCGAGCTCACGCGCCGGCTCGCCACCTCGCGCAGAAAGGTGGCGATCTGAAAGCTGCCGTCGGGGATGGTGGTGGCCATGGCATTGCCCAGGCCAAAGACACCCATCATGACCACCACCCAGGCCGACGACGCCGGCAGGTACCAGACGTCGTCGCTCGAGAAGCCGAAGGCGATGAGCGAATGCAGCACGCAGTTCACGCCCGCTTGCTGCGTGAGCATGGCGCCCTTGGGCACGCCGGTGGTGCCGGAGGTGTAGCTGATGCACAGCAGGTCGTCGGCGGCCAGCGGCGGCCAGTGCGGCGGGCCGTCGGCGGCGCGCAGCAGGCCTTCGTAGTCGAGGGCAAAGCCGTGCTCCCCGCCGTAGCCGATGAGCGTGATGCCGAGTGCTGCGATGTCGCCCAGCATGTCGGCCACCAGCTGCTTGCAGCGCGCCTCGACGAGCAGGAAGCGGGTGTCGCTGTTCTCGAGCACATGGAGCATCTCGGGGCGCGCATACGCGGTGTTGAGGCCCACGCGCGGCGCAGCGATCTTCATGCAGGCGAAGAAATGCTCGTAGACCTCGAGCGTCTCCTGCGTCAGGATGGCCACGGTCTCGCCCGGGCGATGCCCGAGCTGCTGCAGTGCCCGCGCAAAGCGGTCGGAGCGCTGCTCCATCTGCGCCCAAGTCGCCGAGCGTTCGCCGCAGAAGTAGGCGGTCTTGGCCGGGTAGTTGCGCGCGCAGCGCTTCACGAGATCTCGGCAAAACATGGGACTCACTCCTTGACGGTGGCACGGTGCGGGCGGCGCCCGGCGCGCACGACGGGGCCAAACCCTGCACGGCATGCAGCGGCGCGCAACACCCCGCAATTAGAACGGCAGCACCATCGGCGTCTTGCCGCGCCAAGCGGCGTAATCCGGGCCCAGGGCACGCAGCAAGCCACGCTCTTCAAAGTGGATGCCAACGAACACATAGACCGACATGACGGCCGCGAACAACAGGTGCGAGACCGTCATGGTCGGATGCGACCAGAACGCCAGCAGCAGGCCAAGCATCATCGGGTGGCGCAAGAGTTTGTAGAGCAGCACGGTCTTGAACGCGACGCTCGAATAGGTCTTGCCGGCCCAGTGCAGATAGACCTGCCGCAGACCGAAGAGGTCGAAGTGGTCGGTGAGAAAGGTCGACACGAAAATCAGCAACCAGCCGGCCACGAACACGCCCCACAGCAGTGCCTGGCCAAGCCCGCTCTGCACCTGCCAGACCATGCCCTCCAGCGGCCGCCACTGCCACATGGCCAGCGCCAGCACCACGCTCGACGCCAGCACGTAGACGCTGCGCTCGACATGGTGCGGCACCGCAGCGGCGATCCAGGCCTTGAAGCCGGCGCGCGCCATGAGGCTGTGCTGCAGCCCGAACAGCGAAAGCCAGGCCACATTGGCGAGCACCGCGCCCACCCCGCTGGCCGCTTGGCCGCCGTGGCTCACGGTCTTTTCGGCGAGGCCGGCGATCGGCAGATCGGCGACGAAGGCCACGAGATAGACAAAGACGCCAAGGAACGCCACGTAAGTGACGACCCCAAAGACCAACACGAGCCACCTCGACATGCGCACTCCTCCTGCCCCCAAAACCCCGCGAGCGTATGCCCGGCAGCGACAGCTCGCCGGGCAAAAGCTAAAACGCCACGTTCTCTGCGCCCTTGAGTTGAAGGATGTCGCGCGCTTCGGCGGGCGTGGCGAGTTCGAGCCCCAGGCCTTCGAGGATCTCGCGCACCTTGTGCACCTGCTCGGCGTTCGACGTCGCCAGGCGCCCCTTGCCGAGCCAGAGGCTGTCTTCGAGGCCCACGCGAACATTGCCGCCCATCGCCGCCGCCATAGCCGCCACCTTCATTTGCGCGGAGCCAGCACCCAACACCGACCAACGGTAGTCGTCGCCGAACAGGCGGTCGGCGGTGCGCTTCATGTGCATGACGTCGTCGGGGTGCGAGCCGATGCCGCCGAGCAGGCCGAACACGGTCTGCACGAAATACGGCGGCTTCACCAGGCCGCGCTCGACGAAGTGCGCCAGGTTGTAGAGGTGCGCCGTGTCGTAGCACTCGAACTCGTAGCGCGTGCCGTTGGCCGACATTTCGGTGAGCGCAGTTTCGATGTCGCCATAGGTGTTGCGAAACACCAGGTTCTTGCTGCCTTCGAGGTATTCGCGCTCCCACGCGTGCTTGAACTCGGTGAAGCGATCGAGCATGCGAAACAGTCCCAGGCCCATGGTGCCCATGTTCATGGAGGCGACCTCGGGCTTGAACACCATGGCCGGCTGGATGCGCTCGTGCACCGACAAATAAGGCGAGCCACCGGTGGTGAGGTTGACCACGGCGTCGCAGCCGCGCTTGATGGCGGGCAGGAAGCTTGCAAAGGCCTCGGGGCGCTGGTCGGGCTGGCCGGTTGCGGGGTTGCGCGCATGCAGGTGGATGATGGCCGCGCCCGCCTCTGCGGCGCCGATGGCGGATTTTGCGATTTCCTCGGGCGTGACCGGCAAGTGCGGCGACATCGAAGGCGTGTGGATCGAACCCGGGATGGCGCAGGTGACGATCACTTTCTTTTGCTTGAACATGGGCGACTCTCTCGTTGACGGTTCTCGGGCCGCTCCCGGCGACGAGCCCCCTCGTGCGCAGCCGATCATGCCAGCCCGGCAGCCGCATGGCCGCCTGAATGCAGTCGCCTGCCAGGCTGGGTCGACTGCAAGGCCGCGTGAGGCCGGCCGAGCGCATGAGGCCGCACGCCTTCGGCTTGGCCCGAAAACCACCCTAAGCGGGCGCACCCAGGCTTTACGAAGCTACTGCGCCGCGCTGCGCAAGCCCGCCACCGGCATCTCGCGCCGGCAACACCGTGCCGCGGCATTCGCCCAGGCCGATTTGGCGCCAACCCGGCCGCGAACAGAGCCCGCGCAGGACGACCGTGTCGCCGTCTTGCAGAAAGCCGCGCGCCTCGCCGCTCGAGAGCGCAAGCGTCGTGCGGCCGCCCTGCGTCAACTCGAGCAGCGAGCCCGCTTGTTCGGGCGTCGGCCCCGACATCGTGCCGCTGCCGAGCAGGTCGCCGCTGCACAGGCTGCAGCCGTTGACAGTGTGGTGCGCCACCAGTTGCGCAGCGCTCCAGTAGGCGTCGGTGAGGTTCGACTCGCTGAGGCGCTGCGCGGCCAGGCCCGCTTCGCGCATGGCCGCGGTCTGCAGCCAGGCTTGCAGCGTGATGTCGATGGCGCCTTGCGCGCGGTTGGCAGGCGAGTCGAGGTAGGGCAAGGGTTCGGGGTCACCGGCCGGGCGGCCGAAGGGGCGGCGAAACGGCGCCAGGGCTTCCATCGTCACGATCCACGGCGACACGGTGCTGGCGAAGTTCTTTGAGGCAAACGGCCCGAGCGGCTGGGCCTCCCAGGCCTGGATGTCGCGCGCGCTCCAGTCGTTGAGGAGCACCACGCCAAACAAGTGGTCTTCGGCGTGGTCTATCGAAACCGGCTCGCCCTGCGTGCTGGCGCGGCCGACGACGAAGCCGACTTCGAGTTCGTAGTCCAGGCGCGTGCTCGGGCCGAGCACGGGGCGCGTGGCGCCAGCGCCGCGCTGCTGGCCCTGCGGTCGGTGAAAGCGGCTAGGGCTTGCGCCGATGGTGGAAGCGCGGCCGTGGTAGGCCTGCGGCAGCCACTTGTAGTTGGGCAGCAAGGGCTCGCCTGGGCGAAACAGCGTGCCGACCGCGCGCGCGTGGTGAATACCGCTGTAGAAGTCGGTGAAGTTGCCGATCTCGCAGGGCAAGCCCATCTGCACCCCGGCTTGCGGCAACAGCGCTTGGCGCAGCGAGGCTTCGCGTGGGCTGCCCCGGCGCAGCCCGTGGCTGATGGCGCGGCGCAGCTCACGCCGCGCGGGTGGCGCGAGGCCCAGAAAGTGCCGCATGTCGTCGGTGTGGGCCAAGCCGGCCTGGCGCAGGCCAAGCACCTGCTCGCCGATGGCCACGCCAATGCGCCAGTCGGCGCGGCCATCCTGCCGAAAGCGCCCGAACGGCAGGTTCTGCAGCGGGAAGTCGGCGCCTGCCGGGTTGGCCGACTCGACCCAGCTCTGCAGTGAGGGGTCGTGCGTGTCGTCGATCAAGGCCCACGCTCGTGCAGGAAGGCCGCATGCCGCGGTGCGCGCTTGGTCTTGGACCACTCCTCGAGCATTTGCCACTTCACGGCGTCCAGGCGCTGCAGCGTCGCGGCCTCGTCGGGGTCGGGGCAGACCAGTTCGAGCCGGTGGCCGTTGGGGTCGAAGAAGTAGATCGAATGGAACATGCCGTGGTCGGTGACGCCGAGCACCGGCACGCCTTCGGCTTCGAGGTGGGCGCGAAACTCGAGCAGGGTGGCGCGGTCCTTCACCTTGAAGGCGATGTGCTGCACCCATTCGGGCGTGTTGGGGTCGCGCCCCATCGGCGGCTGCGTCGGCAGCTCGAAGAACGCCAGCACATTGCCCGCACCGGCGTCGAGGAAGACGTGCATGTAGGGGTCGCTCGCCTGGGTCGAGGGCACCCGGTCCTCGGCGATGGCGAGCACGAAGTCCATTTTGAGCATGCGCTGGTACCACAGCACCGTCTCCTTGGCGTCCTTGCAACGGTAGGCCACATGGTGGATGCGCTCGAGCTTCATGGCCGGCCTCGCTCTGGCGCTGGTGCCGCGGGTGCTGGTGCTGCGGGTGCCGCAGGTGGCTTCAGTACGCCGCGGCGCAACTGGTCGCGCTCGAGCGACTCGAACAAGGCCTTGAAGTTGCCTTCGCCGAAACCCTCGTCGGCCTTTCTCTGGATGAACTCGAAGAACACCGGCCCGAGCAGCGCGCCCGAGAACACCTGCAGCAGCAGTCGCACCTCGCCGCCGCCGGTGCTGCCGTCGAGCAAGATGCCGCGCGCCTGCAGCTCGGCCACCGGCTCGCCGTGGCCCGGCAGCCGCTCCTCGAGCATGCGGTAGTAGTGGTCGTTGGGCGCCGCCATCAGCGGCACGCCGGCGCGCAGCAGGCTGTCGACGCTGGCCGGCAGGTCGTCGCTGAGCAGCGCCACGTGCTGGATGCCTTCGCCGTTGAACTGCATCAAGAACTCCTCGATCTGGCCACTGTGTGCGCCCGACTCTTCGTTGAGCGGTATGCGGATCAGGCCGTCGGGCGCGGTCATCGCGCGCGAGGCGAGGCCGGTGTGCTCGCCATGGATGTCGAAGTAGCGGGTCTCGCGGAAGTTGAACAGGCGTTCGTAGAACGCGCCCCAAAACGCCATGCGGCCGCGGTAGACGTTGTGCGTGAGGTGGTCGATGCGCCTGAAGCCGTGGCCCTTGGGGCGGCGGTCGACGCCGGCTACGAACGTGAAGTCGATGTCGTAGATCGACTGTCCGTCCTCGTAGCGGTCGATCAGGTAGAGCGGCGCGCCGCCGATGCCCTTGATGGCCGGCAGGCGCAACTCCATCGGCCCGGTGGGCATGTCCAGCGGCTGCGCGCCAAGCGCCAGGGCGCGCTCGTAGGCGACGTGCGAGTCGGCCACCCGAAACGCCAGCCCGCAGGCCGAGGGGCCGTGCTCGGCCGCAAAGTAAGCCGCCGGGCTGCGCGGGTCGCGGTTGACGATGAAGTTGATCTCGCCCTGGCGGTAGAGCGCCACGTCTTTGGACCGATGCTCGGCCACCCGCGTGAAGCCGAGCCGCTCGAACAGCGGCTCCAACACGCCGGGCAAGGGCGAGGCGAATTCGACGAACTCGAAGCCGCAAAGCCCCATGGGGTTGTCGAACAGGTCGGCCATGGCATGCAATCCAGGTTTGTCCCGCATCGTCTCAGAGCCCAGCGGTAAATTCAAGAAGCACCGCACGCCGGGTGGCGTTGACGCGATCGCTTACGAGTCGAGGTTGCCGGGTCGAGGCGAGTCGGCCGGCTCACACCTTGTACTCTTCGGCTTACCGCCCGGGGGGCGCGGATAATTTAATGATGGGTGCCAGCGTGGCGCGGTGGATGTCGGGAGATGGCGATGTTGAACACGGTTGAAGCGGTTCTGAGTTCCGATGGGGCCTTGCGCTTCCTTGAGCCGGTGAAGCTCAACCGGTCGCAGCGTGTGCTGGTCACGTTTACGGAGGCTCACGACGAATCTTCCAGCGG
>JANONH010000680.1:0-6207 GCA_031420735.1 Methylibium sp. | reverse complement strand
GTGAAGCTTAAAGACGAAGCGCGCGGGCCTGCGCTCGGCGAAGCCGGCGCTTCGCTCGGCAACTTTCTGCTGCCGCCCGCGGCGTGACCCTCGCACTGCACTGCACTCGCACTCGAAGGCGCACCGCGCACGCAGGCGTCGGCCCGAGGCGCGCCGTCGCGGCGGTGACGCCGCCTAGAATCCGGCGCGCTGCAGATCTCGCTGCGTGCCCCGCGAGCCGTCGGCCGCGGCCCGCCGTCTGTCCATGAACGCCCTTCTTCAATTCGCCCGCTGGGTCGACGCGCTGACCGACCGCTTCGCGTGGCTGGCGCAGTGGGCGGTGATCGCGGCCTGCCTCATCAGCGCGGGCAATGCCCTGGTGCGTTATGGCCTCGGCTACAGCTCCAATGCCTGGCTCGAGATTCAGTGGTACCTGTTCGCCGCCTGCGTGATGCTCGGCGCAGCGCAGGTGCTGCGCAGGAACGAACACGTGCGCGTGGACTTGTTCTACGGGCGCCTGGGCAGCCGCGGCCAGGTCTGGGTCGACCTGTTCGGCCTCGCCTGCTTCCTCATGCCGGTCATGCTGCTGATGCTGTGGCTGGCGATGCCGCTCTTCATCGGCGCGCTTCAGAGCGGCGAGGTCTCGGCCAATGCCGGCGGCCTGGTCCGCTGGCCGGTGATGCTGTTGCTGCCGCTGGGCTTTCTGTTGCTGTGCCTGCAGGGCGCGGCCGAGATCGTCAAGCGGGTGGCCTGGTTGATGGGGCAACACGACATGCCGGCGCACTACGAGCGGCCGCTGCAATGAGGCCCTGCGCACGGCCGGCCTCAGGCCATGGCGCCGCCCTGCGGCGGCGGCGCCTCGCGTGCTGCGGTGGCCCGCCTGCCGCAGCAGGGCTGCGGCCCGTTACCGCAGGGCGTGGGGGCTTCGCTTGAGCGCCGAGCAGTTCGCTCCGCTCATGTTCGCGGGGCTGGTGTTCGTCATGCTCATCGGCTTTCCGGTGGCGTTCTCGCTGTCCGCGCTCGGCCTGGGCTGCGGCCTGTTCGCCATCGCCATGGGCTGGTTCCCGCCGGAATTCATGCAGGCGCTGCCGCTCAATGTGTTTGGCGTGCTGTCCAACGAGTTGCTGCTGGCGATCCCCTTCTTCACGCTCATGGGCATGTTGCTCGAGCGCTCGGGCCTGGCCGAGGACATGCTCGACTCGATGGGGCAGTTGTTCGGCCCGGTGCGCGGTGGCCTCGGCTATTCGGTCATCGTGGTGGGCTTCATCCTCGGCGCCATCACCGGCACGGTCGCGGGCCAGGTGATCGCCATGGCGATGATCTCGCTGCCGGTGATGCTGCGCCACGGCTACCACGTGCGCTATGCCACCGGCGTGCTGGCGGCCTCGGGCACCATCACGCAACTGGTGCCGCCCTCGCTGGTGCTCATCGTCATGGCCGACCAGCTCGGCCGCTCGGTGGGCGACATGTACAAGGGCGCCTGGGGGCCGGCCCTGCTGCAGGTGCTGCTGTTCGCGCTCTACACCTTCGTGCTCGCCCGCCTGCGGCCCGGCGACGTGCCCGGCATGCCGCGCACCGCGCGCACCCTGCAGGGCGCCCTGCTCTGGCGCAAGTGCCTGCGCGGCATCGTGCCCTCGGCGCTGCTCATCTTCGCCGTGCTCGGCAGCATGGGCGGCCTGCCGTTCATGGAGCATGCGGTGGCCACCCCCACCGAAGCGGGCGCGCTCGGCGCCGTCGGTGCGGGCGTGCTGGCCGCGCTGCACGGGCGCCTGTCCTGGCCGCTGCTGCGCGACACCGCCGCGGCCAGCATGCGCATCACCGCGATGGTGGTGTTCATCCTGATCGGCTCGCGCGTGTTCTCGCTGGTGTTCCAGGGCGTGGACGGCGGGCGCTGGATCGAGGGCCTGCTCGAAGGCCTGCCGGGCGGGCAGATCGGCTTCCTGATCGCCGTCAACCTGTTCGTGTTCTTCCTCGCCTTCTTCCTCGACTTCTTCGAGATCGCCTTCATCGTCTTGCCGCTGCTCGCGCCGGTGGCGGCCAAGCTCGGCATCGACATGGTGTGGTTCGGCGTGCTTCTGTGCGTGAACATGCAGACCTCGTTCATGCACCCGCCGTTCGGCTTTGCGCTGTTTTACCTGCGCGGCGCTGCCGACACCTTGCACAAGAACGGCGCGCTGCGCGGCAAACTGGCCTCGCGCGACATCTACCTCGGCGCCCTGCCCTGGGTCGGCCTGCAACTGCTGCTGGTGGCCATCGTGATCTTCGTGCCCGAGACGGTGACGATGTTCCAGGCCAAGCCGAAAACCCTGGACCTCGACCAAGTGATCATCGAGGCCCCGGCAGCCACCAACGACGCCGCAGACGGGCCCGCATCCGACCTCGGCGAACTGTTTCGCCCGCCAGCGCCGGCCAGCGCGGTGACTCCCGCACGCTAAGGCGCCGCAGCCGGCTTCGCTTCTGCAAGCCATGAGCGCTGTGGCCGCACACATGCACCCACATGGCAGGCACGAAGAGCGGCAGCTCAGCAGCTTGCCAAACAGTAGCCGACCCTCCGAACACCCACCGTTTCAGTGCTTCACGTTCTCGCGGTTAAAGCCCTTGGTCGGCGCAACGCTCGTGGGCACACCGTTTGAGCCGTCGCTGCACGGGGCCTGCCATTCGCGCAACTCCTGCTCGAGCCGTGTCAAGCCGTCGAGCTTGGCCATTTCGATGAGTTTGAAGACGTTGCCGTCGTTGACGAGCTCGTGGCCGAGCCCGCGCTTGAGTTTGCGCAAAATTTCTACCGGGTCGTCTTGCATCGAATCTCCTGGGTGGGGTGGCCGCGCGGCGCAGCAAAACCGCTTTGCCGCAACGAGCGGCGAGCGTCCGCCGCGCGCGGCCTTGTGCCTGTGACCATTGGGCAGCAGATCGCATGCCCGAGCCGGCGGTATGCTGGCCGCGCCTGAAAGACCCGGAACGCCGCATGAAGACTTCGTTCAAAGCCCATCTTGCGTCCCAGCCCGTGCCCCGCTTGGCACCGCGTTCCTCACGCCCTGTCTCACCCCGCTTAGCGACCTCCTTCGCAGCCTGCGAGGCCAGCCGCTTCAGTGCGCTGCGCGTGAGCGCCGCGCTCGGCGCGCTCACCGGCTTGCTGGCCGGCTGTGCCGGCGTGGCGCCAGCGCCGCCGCCCGCCGCGCCCGAGACCGGCTGGGCACTGCACGGCCACGACCTCGGTGGCCAGCGCCTTTCGCCACTGACGGAGATCACGCCGGCCAACGTGGCGCGGCTCGTGCCGGCCTGGACGCACAAGAGCGGTGTGCCCGGCACCTTCCAGGCGACGCCGATCGTGACCGACGGCGTGATGTACCTGTCGCTGCCGATGAGCAGCGTGGTGGCGCTCGACGCCCGCGACGGCCGCGAGCTGTGGCGCTACCAGCACGCGCCGCGCACCAAGAAGCTGTGCTGCGGGCCGGCCAACCGCGGCGTGGCGGTCTCTGGCGGCAAGGTCTACGTCGGCAGCGTCGACGGCCGCCTGATCGCGCTCGACGCCCGCTCGGGCGGCGTGCTGTGGGACGTGACGGTGGCCGAATACGCCGGCGCCACTGAGGCCAATGCGCAGTTGCGGGCCGACGACCCGATGTCCCGGCTTGGGTCGACCGGCTCCACCGGCGTGGGCATCGGCGCGGCGCCGCTGGTGCATGCCGGGCGGGTCTACATCGGCATCAACGGCGTGGGCTACGGCCTGCACCCCGACCAGGGCCTGGCCGTCGTCGGCGTGGCCGGCCAGTACGGCCGCCCGGGCCTGATGGCGGCCTTCGACGCCGAAAGCGGTCGCGCCATCTGGCGCTTCGACATCACCGGCCCCGGCTGGGAAGGCGGCTTTGCCAACAGCACGCCCGACGGCACGCCGATGCAGCGCGACATCGCCGCCGAGCGGGCCGCATCGAGCCGCCACGCCGACGCCTGGAAGTTCGGCGGCGGCTCCATCTACGCCACGCCGGTGGTCGACACCCAGCGCGGCCTGCTCGTCTTTGGCACCGGCAACCCCTCGCCGCAGATGGCCGACGCCTCGCGCCCGGGCGACAACCTCTACACCTCGTCGCTGGTCGCGCTCGACCTCGCCAGCGGCCAGCGCAAGTGGCACTACCAGCAGATTCCGCACGACCGCTGGGGCTACGACGTCGCGAGCCCACCGGTGCTGATGGAGCTCATGCACCAGGGCCAGACGGTGCCCGCGCTCGCCCAGGCGAGCAAGCTCGGCTGGGTCTATGTGCACGACCGCCGCGACGGCCGGCTGCTGTTTCGCAGCGACGCCTTCGTGCCGCAACACAATCTCTTCACGCCGCCGCAAACGGGTGCGGGCGTGCTGGTGGCGCCCGGCATCGCCGGCGGCGCCAACTGGTCGCCTTCGGCCTACGACGCCGTGCGCTCGCTGTTCTTCGTCGGCGCGCTGCACCTGCCCACGCGCTACACCGCACACCGCAGCACGCGCCCCGACGGCAGCGTGCTCGAGTACGCCAGCTCCCAAAACGAAGGCGAGTCCTGGGGCACGCTCTCCGCGCTCGACCTCAGTCGCGGCGGGCGACTGGCGTGGCAGGTCAAGACGCCCGAGCCGCTCATCGGCGGCGTGCTCGCCACCGCCAGCGGCCTTTTGTTTTCCGGCGCCGGCAAAGGCCTGTTCGCGGCCTTCGACAGCGCCAGCGGCCAGCGCCTGTGGCAACACCAGTGCAACGCCGGTGTCAACGCCCCGCCCATCAGTTACTCGCTCGGCGGGCGCCAATACGTGGCCGTGGCGACCGGCGGCCATGCCGTGTTCGGCTTCAAGCAGGGCGATGAGCTGCGGGTGTTCGCGCTGCCCTCGCCCTAAGCGTGCAGGCCTGCACCCTTGCACGCCCGTCGCGCCCGCCGAGACGGGCAGCGCCCACCATAATCGCTCCGCCCAGCCGCCCGCGGTGCTGCCCGACCGGCGGCCGAGCGCAGGCCGGATGCGAAGCGGCCAACAACCTACAGGGGCACTCGATGGAGCGCGACAAGGCTTACTCGTTCGTCAGCGACTTGCTGCGCGCCATGGTGCAGCACGGCGGCTCGGATCTGTTTCTCTCGGTGGGCTTTCCGCCGGCCATGAAGCTCGACGGCCGCATGACGCGCATGACGCCACAAGAGCTGAGCGCCGCGCACACCCTGGCACTGGCCCGCGCGGTCATGAACGACAAGCAGTCGGCCGAGTTCGAGCGCGACCAGGAATGCAATTTCGCGGTCTCGCCGAGCGGCATTGGGCGTTTTCGGGCCAACGCCTTCATCCAGCAAGGCCACGTGGGCCTGGTGTTTCGCACCATCCCGGCGAAGATCCCGACAGTCGATGGCCTGGGCCTGCCCCAGACCATCAAGGACATCGCGATGATCAAGCGCGGCCTGGTCATCTTCGTGGGCGCCACCGGCTCGGGCAAGAGCACCTCGCTGGCCGCGCTGGTGGACCACCGCAACGAGAACTCCTACGGCCACATCATCACGCTCGAAGACCCGATCGAGTTCGTGCATGCGCACAAGAACTGCCTCATCACCCAGCGCGAAGTGGGCTCGGACTGCAAGAGTTGGGAGCCGGCGCTGAAGAACATGCTGCGCCAGGCCCCGGACGTGATCCTCATGGGCGAGATTCGCGACGAGCACACCATGGAGCACGCCATGGCGTTTGCCGAAACCGGCCACCTGTGCCTGGCCACGCTGCACGCCAACAGCGCCAACCAGGCGCTGGACCGCATCATCAATTTCTTTCCGCAGGCGCGCCACGCGCAGTTGCTGCAGGACCTTTCGCTCAACCTGCAGGCCGTCGTCTCGCAGCGCCTCATCCCCAAGAGCGACGGCAAGGGCCGCGCGTGCGCGGTCGAGATTTTGCTGCGCACACCGCTGATCGCCGACCTCATCTACAAGGGCGAAGTGTCCGAGATCAAGGAGCTGATGAAGTCGAGCCGCGAGCTGGGCATGCAAACCTTCGACCAGGCCTTGTTCGACCTCTTTGAAGCCGGCCACATCGACATGGACCACGCCCTGCGCAACGCCGACTCGCAAAACGACCTGCGTCTTCAGCTCAAGCTGCACAGCAAGCGCGTGCGTGCCGAAGGCGGCAGCGTCACCGACGGCATCTCGCAGTTCGCCGTGCTGGAAACGCGCCCGGCCGAACTCGCCAACGAGCGACTCCCGCTCACGCCGATCGCGCACATGATGAAGGCGATCCAGCCACGCGAGCGCTAG
>JANONH010000679.1:0-3197 GCA_031420735.1 Methylibium sp. | reverse complement strand
TAGCCCGGTTGGGCGCGTCGTCGTCGCGTAGTGGTGCATGCGCTCCACGCCGCCGGCCACCGCGAGCAGCTCGCCGTAGAGTCGCTCGTCCCAGTGCCAGTCGAGCCCCAATTCGGCGAACGCGGCGTTGAAGGCGGGGCGGTGACCGTCGCGCTCGGTGTCGGCCAGCGTGCCGTCGACGTCCCAAATGAGTGCGAAGGGCTTCACGGCGTCGCGGTGCGCAGGCTTCGTTTCGGGGTTTCGGTGCACGACCTGCGCGAGCCGGCCCTTTGCATAGCGCTCGCCCATGCCGTCGAGCGGCACGGCTTTGATGCGCGCGACTTGACCGGCGCTGCAGAAGGCACGGGCACGGCGGAGCCCACTCTCAGCTTCGTGGTTTGGCCGCCGCGGCTTCGAGCAAGGCCGGCAACTCGGCGATGCTCGCGATGAGGTGGTCGCACGGCAGCTCGCGCGGGTCTTGCCCTTCGTTGTAGCCGTAGGGCACGCAGATCACCGGCATGGCCGCGGCGCGCGCGGCCTGCACGTCGTTGAGCGAGTCGCCAACCATCAACACATGGGCGGGCGAGAGGCCGAGCTTGCTGCAGCCGTAAAGCAGCGGTTCGGGGTCGGGCTTGCGCTGCTTGCAGGTGTCGCCGCCGACGACGACCTGGAAGTGCGCGTACAAGCCCAGGCGCTGCAGCAGGGCGACGGCGAATCGGTGCTGCTTGTTGGTGACCACGCCCATGCGCAGGCCCAGTGCGCTCAGGCCCCTGAGGCCTTCGACCACGCCGTCGAAGGCCACCGTGCGCGAGGCCGAAGGCGGCGCGCCCTCCACAGGTGCGCTGGCCAATTCGTCGTAGTGCGCAAAGAAGCGCTCGAGCGTGGCGGCCTGGGCCGCAGTGCTGTCGCCCGCCACGCCGAGTGCGGCGTAGGCGCGCTGCACCAGCATCGGCGCGCCGCGGCCGATGAGCCGTGCCACGTGGTCTGCGGGCAGGGCGGCCAAGCCGCTTTCGGCCAGCGCTGCATTGAGCGCGCGCGCGATGTCGGGCGCGGTGTGCAGCAAGGTGCCGTCGAGGTCGAACAACAAGCCCTCGATGCGGGGGCTGCCCTGCTTGGGCCAGGTGCGGGCGCGGGGGTCGGCTTGCGGGAGTGCGCTCATGGGCCCGTCCTCACCTTGCCGCCGTAGCGCATTCGGGCTCGGCCGAGTGCGCAACTGCGGGCCCGGCGAGCGAGCGCGCACGCGCCACCACCGCCTCCACCGTGATGCCGAGTGCGGCGTAAACCTGGGCCGCCGGTGCCGACTCGCCGAAGCGGTCGATGCCGATGACGTCGCCTTCGAAGCCGGTGTATTGGCGCCAGAAGTTGGTGACGCCGGCCTCCACCGCAAGCACCGGCACGCCGCGCGGCAGCACCGCTTGGCGGTAGGCGGGGCTTTGCCGGTCGAACTCGCTGGTGCAAGGCATCGAGACCACGCGCGCCTCGATGCCCGAGGCCAGCAATTGCGCGCGCGCCGCGGTGACCAGCTTCACTTCGGAGCCGGTGGCCAGCAGCACCACCGCGGGCGGCGCAGTGCCGCCGGCCAGCACGTAGCCGCCCTTGCGGATGTCGGCCATTTGCTGCGCCTCGCGCGGCTGGTGCGCCAGGTTCTGGCGCGACAGGACAAGGCAGCTCGGGCCGCTTGCGCACTCCACCGCCGCCAGCCAAGCCGCCTGCGTCTCGACGGCGTCGCAGGGCCGCCACACGCTCACGTTCGGAATCAGGCGCAGCGAGGACACATGCTCGATCGGCTGGTGCGTCGGGCCGTCTTCGCCCAGACCGATGGAGTCGTGCGTGAAGACGTAAATGACGCGCTGGCGCATCAGCGCCGACATGCGCACCGCGTTGCGGCTGTAGTCGCTGAAGGTGAGGAAGGTGCCGCCGTAGGGGATGAAGCCGCCGTGCAGCGCCATGCCGTTCATGGCCGCGCTCATGCCGAACTCGCGCACGCCGTAGTTGATGTGGTTGCCCCAGGTCCCACGCCGCACCGCCACGCTGGCGGCATGGTCGGTCAGGTTGGAGCCGGTGAGGTCGGCCGAGCCGCCGAGCAGTTCGGGAAGCTGCGGCGCAAGCGAGGCGATGGCGTTCTGCGAGGCCTTGCGGCTGGCGATGCTGGCCTGCTGCGAAGCGACCTTGCGCAAACTCTCCAAGCTCGAAAGGCGCCAATCTTCGGGCAGCGCCGCGCGCACCACGCGGCGCTCGAAGTGCGCGGCGAGTTGGGGATGGGCCACGCGGTAGCTCTCGAAACGCTGCTGCCACGCGCCTTCGGCGGCGGCGCCTTGAGGCCGCGCGTCCCATGCGGCGCGCAGGTCGGCGGGAATCTCGAACGGCGCATGCGGCCAGCCCAGCGCCGTGCGCGTGGCGGCGATCTCGGCGGCACCGAGCGGCGCGCCATGCACTTCGTGGCTGCCGGCCTTGGCGGGGCTGCCGTGGCCGATGACGGTCTTGCAGCACACGAGCGTGGGCCGGCCGACGTCGTCGCGGGCGCTGCGCAGGGCGGCGTCGAGCGCGTCGGCGTCATGCCCGTTAACGCCGGCGATCACGCGCCAGCCGTAGGCCTCGAAGCGCTTTTGCGTGTCGTCGGCGAACCAGTGCTCGACATGGCCGTCGATGCTGATGCCGTTGTCGTCGTACACGACCACGAGCTTGCCCAGGCCGAGTGTTCCGGCCAACGAACAGGCTTCGTGGCTGATGCCTTCCATGAGGCAGCCGTCGCCGACGAACACCCAGGTGCGGTGGTCCACCACCGTGTGGCCGTCGCGGTTGAACTCTTGCGCGAGCAGCGACTCGGCCAGCGCCATGCCCACGCCGTTGGCCAGGCCCTGGCCGAGTGGGCCGGTGGTGGTTTCGACGCCCGGCGTCAGGCCCACTTCAGGATGGCCCGGCGTCTTGCTGTGCAGTTGCCGAAAGCGCTTGAGCTCGTCGAGCGGCAGCGCATAACCACTGAGATGCAGCAGGCCGTAAAGCAGCATCGAGGCATGGCCGTTCGAGAGCACGAAGCGGTCGCGGTCGGGCCACTGCGGGTTGGCCGGGTTGTGCTTGAGGTGGCGGCGCCACAGCACCTCGGCGATGTCGGCCATGCCCATGGGCGCGCCCGGGTGGCCGGAGTTGGCCTGCTGCACGGCGTCGATGGCGAGAAAGCGCAGGGCGTTGGCGAGTTGCTGTGCGGACGGCGTCATGCA
>JANONH010000678.1:0-2459 GCA_031420735.1 Methylibium sp. | reverse complement strand
GAACTGCTGGTGCCGTCGGCGGGCCGCTACCAGTTCGTATTCCCGACCGTGGCCGGCCCGCGCTACCACCGCCCGAAGGCCGCAGGCGGCACGAGCGATTTCGTCGCCGCGCCTTTCTTCGAACAAGGCGTCGCCACGCCGGCCCGCTTCGATTTGCGTGTGGCTTTCGCGTCGCCGCTGCCGGTGTCCGAACTGCGCTCTTCCTCGCACGGCGTCGAGATCGAAGGCGAAGGCAGCACCGCGGCCCGCGTCGCGCTTGCGGGCGTGACCACCCGCAACGACCGCGACTTCATCCTCGACTACCGGCTCGCGGGTGAAGGCATCGCCGCGGGCATGACGCTCTACCGGGGCGCGACACCCGGCGAAGAAAACTTCTTCCTCGCCATGGTCGAGCCGCCCAAGAGCATCGCCCAGGTGCAGATCAACCCGCGCGACTACATCTTCGTGGTCGACATCTCCGGCTCCATGCACGGCTACCCGCTCGACACCGCCAAGACCTTGCTGCGCCACCTCATCGGCCAATTGCGCGCGAGCGACACCTTCAACGTGCTGCTGTTCTCCGGCAGCAACCGCGTGCTGCACGAGAGTTCGGTGCCGGCAACCGCCGCCAACATCGAACGCGCACTGCTCACGATCCAGAGCATGGGCGGCGGCGGCAGCACCGAGATCGTGCCGGCGCTCAAGCGCGTGGCCTCGATGCCCAAGGCGAGCGACATTTCGCGCAGCGTGATCGTGGTGACCGACGGCTATGTCACGGTCGAAAACGAGGTGTTCGCGCTGGTCCGCAAGAACCTCGGGCAAGCCAATTTGTTCGCCTTCGGTATCGGCTCGTCGGTGAACCGCCATCTCATCGAAGGCATGGCGCGTGCCGGTCAGGGCGAAGCCTTCATCGTCACGCGCCCCGAGCAGGCCGCCGCCCAGGCCGAGCGCTTGCGCAAGATGATCGACTCCCCCGTGCTCACGCAAGTGAAGGCGCGCTTCGACGGCCTGGACGTCTACGACGTCGAGCCGACGCATCTGCCCGATGTGCTGGGTGGCCGGCCGGTGTTGATCTTCGGCAAGTGGCGAGCCGCACAGGGCCAGGCGCCATCGGGCCAGCTGGTGCTGCAGGGCCAGTCCGCCAGCGGCGATTGGCAAGCGGTGCTGCCGGTCGGCGCACCCGACGCCGACGCGGTGGCCCTGCGCCATCTGTGGGCGCGTGAGCGTATCGCCCAACTCGGCGACCAAGAAGCGCTGCAAGGGGGCGGCGCCGAGCGCGACGCCATCACGGCGCTCGGCCTGCGCTACAGCCTGCTCACGCACTACACGAGCTTCATCGCCATCGACAAACTCGTGCGCAATCCCCTGCCGGCCGACAGCACCACGGTGAACCAGCCCCAGCCGCTGCCAGCCGGCGTAAGCAAGCTGGCCATTGGGGCCGAAGTGCCCAGCACGCCCGAGCCTTCGGCTTGGATCGCGCTGCTGGTCGTCCTGGGCCTGCTGCTGGCAGCGGCGTGGCGGCGCGGCGCCTCGAGCGCCAAGCGCTTGTGGCGTCTGCCGCGGCGCATGCAGTGAGGCCGCATGCGCACACGCACGCACGCACACGCACGCAGACCGCAGACCGCAGACCGCAGACCGCTCCACGGACCGAGCCACCGCCATGCCAATGCGCCCCCACACCTCGAGTCTGACCGGCCCACGCCTCCAAGCAGACCCCACCCGCCGAGCCGCCACAGCCATGCCGATGAGCCGTCACACCCTGAGCCTGGCCGGCCCGCACCCGCTCGAGCGCCTGCCGGCCTGGGGCTGGCTCGCGCTGCACGCGGCGGCCCTGTGGCCGCACGGCCATTGGGTGGCGACGCGCCTGATGGACGGTTCGGACGAGCCGCTCGGCCTGGCCGCGCTGGCGGTGTTGGCGCTGGCCTTGCTGCATCTGGCGCCTGGCATGCGGCCCATTCCGCGCGCTGCCTGGGCGGTGGCCAGTGCCGTCTGCACCGGCCTGGCGACACTCGCCCTGTTCTGGCTGCCGCCGCTGCTTGCCGCGCTGTTGGCGGCGCTGTCGTTTGGCCTGGCCGTGGCCGCCTGGTTGCCCGAAGGCGTGCCGCGCCTGCCGCTCATGGGCCTGGCACTGCTGGCCATGCCGCTGGTGGCCTCGCTGCAGTTCTACGCCGGTTACCCGCTGCGCGTGCTGACCGCCGAAGTCAGTGCCTGGCTGTTGCAGGCGGCGGGGTTCGCGGCCGAACGCAGCGGTGCGGCCATGACGGTGGCGGGCCGCCTGGTCATCGTCGATGCGCCCTGCTCGGGCGTTCAACTGGCTTGGCTCGCTTATTTCTGTGCGTGCACCGCAGCGCTGGCATGCCGACTCGGCGACGGCGCGCTGCTGCGCCGCATGCCGCTGGTGGCGTGCGCCGTGCTGGTCGGCAATGTGCTGCGCAACTCGGCCTTGGTCGCATTGCAGGCGCTCGACGCACCGGTCGGTG
>JANONH010000677.1:0-2135 GCA_031420735.1 Methylibium sp. | reverse complement strand
TCATTTGATGTAGTTCGCTGAAGCGCCTGGCGCGCGAGGGGGTGGCCGATGGATGCGAGCCCGAATTCCCTGGCGGCAACCGTGGTGGCGTGGCTTTCGCTCCTGGTGGGCGGCCTCACCTTCGGCGTGGGCATGACGCTGAGCGGCGGTTGCGCCAACAAGAACCTGGTGCGCATGGGCGGCGGCAGCTTGCGCTCGGTGGTGGTGCGGGCCTTCCTGGCCATTGCCTCCTACATGACGCTCAAAGGCCTGTTCGGCCAGTGGCGTGCGGTCTGGCTCGACCCGGTGGCCATCAACCTCGCCGAGCTGGGCTGGAAGGACCAGAGCCTGGCCACCGCCGTCGCGCGCGCCACCGGCCTCGCACCCGCAACCGCCCTGCTCGCAACCGCGATCACCATCGCCACGCTGCTGGCGGCGGTCGCGTTCAAAGACAAGCGCTTTCGCGGCAACGTAAATCAAGTGGTTGGGGCCGTGATCATCGGCTCGCTCATCGTGGCGGGCTGGTACGTGAGCGGGCATCTCGGCTTCGGCGAGAACCCCGAGACGCTCGAAGAAAGCTACTTCGGCACCAACTCGCGCACGCTCGAATCCATGAGCTTCGGCGGGCCGGCGGCCTACAGCCTCGAGCTGCTGCTCATGTGGACCGACAAATCGCACCGCGCGATCCTCGCGCCGCATGCCACCATCAGTCTTTTCCGATCTCGAGCCGGCCAAGTCCCTTGCATTCGATAGCCGTCTCAGCGCGTACTCGCGGCAGTTCAGTACCTGATTGTGGTACTCTTTTCATATGAGGCGGAAGCACCAGCGCACTCTCGAACTGATCTTCGCTCGACCAACAAGTGGGAACGTTCAGTGGTGCGATATCGAAGCGCTGTTCGTTGAACTGGGCGCTGAAGTCAGCGAGCGAGAAGGTAGTCGTGTCGTTGTAGTCCTGTTCGAGGAAGTGCGAGTGTTTCATCGACCTCACCCTTCTCCAAGTACAGACAAAGGCGCGGTGGCGAGCATCCGCAAGTGGTTGGAACAACACGGAGTGGAACCATGAACGTAATGACAGTGGATGGTTATCACGCAAAGATCGAGTACGACGAAGAACTCGACCTCTTTCGGGGTGAAATTCTTGGTCTGAGCGGCGGCGCCGACTTCTACGGAAAGAGCCCCAAGGAACTTCGCACCGAATTCAAGAAGTCACTGGAAGTCTTCCTAAAGGTGTGCAGGGAAAAGGGTCTCGAACCGCGGCGCCATTTCTCAGGCAAGTTCAACTTGCGTATCTCGCCCGAATTGCATGAACGACTGGCAATCGAAGCACAGGCTCAAGGCAAGAGCATCAACACTCTTGCCCAAGAGGCGCTGCGAGAACGTGTCGCTTCGTGAGAAAGACGCCTCTCGAGTGACTCCTTCGAAGTAATTGATTTGGAATGGGGTTGGGCCTTTCGATCGAGCTACCATTTCGCCGTGACCGCGCACCTCACCCGCAATGCCCGCATCTGGTGGTCCAGGTGGCTGATCGGCTCGCTCCTGTTCCTGCAGCTCGCCTCGGCGGCGTATGCGTGTGCCATGCAATCGGCCGGCACCGGCGCGTCCTCGATGGCCGGCATGCCCTGCGCCGAGGCGGTGTCGGGCAGCGACAGGGCGGCAATGGACCCCGAACAACCGAGCCTGTGCCACGAGCACTGCAAGGGCGGCACGCAGACCACCGAGCCTGCAGCGCCGGTGGCGCTGGCCGTGCCGGCCCTGGCGGTCCTGTTCGTGGTGGCCACGGCGGCCGAGCCGCTGGCCGACACCAGCGCTTGGCGGGCGCGGCGGCTTGCGCGCGACAGCGCGCCGCCGCCGTCGCACGCGCTGCTGCATTGCTGCTTGCGACTCTGAGTCCCTGACGACGCACGCGTCGGCGGGCCGAGGCCTGCCCGGCGCCTTGCTGGCGTTCGTTCGCAGTGCCGGCCCACGGCCTTTGCCGACCTGCACGAACCGCGAACCCCCTCGTTCGTCGTTGCGGAGATCAACATGCTCATCGACAGCTTCCCTCTGCGGCTCTGCGCCTGCTGCCGCATCGCCATCGCGCTGCTGCTGGCCGCGCTCGGCCTGGCCGCACAGGCCGACCCCGCCCTGTCGCTCGACCAGGCGCTGCAGCTCGCCGA
>JANONH010000676.1:0-1553 GCA_031420735.1 Methylibium sp. | reverse complement strand
GACGCGGTCATCACTGCGCAGCAGCAGGTTGTCGGAACTGACCAGCTTGGCGCCGTAGCGCTGCTGTCGGTAATAGGCCAGGTGCACGCCGACCACGCCGTCAGCAGCAGCGTAGCTGCGCACGGCCTCGGCCGCCGCGCCCTTGAAGCTGGGCAGCAGCGCCGGCGCGTCGCCGTTCGAAGACATGCCACGAAGTTCCGGCATCGAGAGCGCCACCGGTCCGGGCGGGGTCTGGCGGGCCCACTGCCAGTTCGCGACGTGCGGCAGCGCCAGCACGAGTGCCGCCAATGTGACCGGCCACAGCGGCGCCAGGGCCGGCGGGGCCTGACCCAGACCCGCGCCTGCACTGCTCGCAGAGGCCGGAGCCGCGGCCGGCCAGTCCGCTTCGGCCCAGCGCGACCCGACGGCAAACATCACGGTGATGACCACGCCGAAGAACACCCAGCCGTAGACCAGGTGGTCGGCGCCCACCGCCAGTTGATTGCCCGACAGATGCCCCAGCATCACGATCATGTAGGCCCGCAGCCAGTTGGCGACGATGGGCACCGCCAGCGCAAAGGCACAGAACAGCAGCCGCCGGCGCAGCGAGCGGTAGTTCAGGTACGCGAACAAGGTCCCGACCATGAACGACGCAATCAGGTAGCGCACGCCGCTGCAGGCCTCGACCACGGACCAGTTGCCCGAGGGAATGACGAACTGAAAGCCTTCACGGTAGACGGGGATGCCGCTCAGCAGCAGGGCAGCGACGGTGAAGTCCGCCGTCCACTCCATCATCAGCGGCAGCAAGAACTCGCCGATGGGCACCATGAAGAACAGGAAGCCCAGCGGGAACAGGATCGCCCGCGCCACCGCCCAGCCCAGCACCGCCGGCACGCTCGTCACCAGCAGGGCCGTGACCATCAACTGGCTGGCCGAATTCACACCCGCCATGTCCGCCAGCAGCCAGCCGAAGGCCAGCATCGCCAGCGGCAGCAGCCACAGCGGTTGCGGCCGCGGCACCAGGCGGGACAAGGCATCGCGCTGGCGCCAGATCAGCCAGGCCGAGATGGGCGGCACCAGAAAAGCGTGGGCGAAGGTGTCGGAGCGCGACCAGATGGCCGTCATCGCGCCGAAGGTGTCGCGGTACATCACCAGCAGCAGCACCAGCACGCCCAGCATCGCGGGCAGTGCCCGGCGCCAGGCGCTGTTGACGATCAGCGGGGCGGGCAGCACGGCGCTCACCGGACTGCCCTGCTCGCTGCGCGCTGCCGGATGGGTGCTTCGGGGCGGGCGTGGGCGGTCATGCGGCGGTCTCGGTCTGCGGCTCGGGGCAGCCGGCCAGGTGGCGGTCGAACACCGCCATGTGCGCGGCCCAGGTGTAGCTGGAAAGTACACGCTGGCGGCCGGCCATGCCGATGGCCCGCGCCTGGGCGGGGTTGTGCAGCAACCGGTCGACACAGCGCGTGTAATCGTCGGCAACGGTGGCGGCCAGGATCTCGCGCTCGGGTTCAGCCACCAGCGCCTCGACGCAGGCGTGGGCCGCAATCACCGGTCGGCCCATCGCCATGGCTTCG
>JANONH010000675.1:0-4111 GCA_031420735.1 Methylibium sp. | reverse complement strand
CGCTTCCCAGCCGTCGTCGGCCGGCTCGCGGCGGTCTTTCTCGAAGCGGTGTGCCAGGCGAAGCGGCGTGCCGCGGCCTTTGATCGGAACACTGCCGTGCGCAGGGTCTGCGGGGTTCATGGCGGCAAGAATACTGTTGATTCATACAGTTTTGCAAGCCGGGATGCGCCGCGCCGACTGGCAGCAGCCGAAGCCCGGTGGATCGACCCTACTCGCGCTGCAGGTAGACGTAGAGCCCTTCGATCGGCTGGCGCTGGTCGTGGCGAACCGCTTCGCGCACGAGGGCTTTGACGCGAAAGCCGTGCTCGGCGGCCAGGCGCCGCACATAGGCCTCGGAGTGGGCATAGCGCAGACTGCTGAGCAGCTCCACCGCGCGGCCGGCGGCGGCGAGCTCGACCGTGAAGCAGAACAACGCGCCCGCTCGGCTGGCTGCGTGCACGCTGGCGAACACGGGCGCCAGGTCGCCGACGTAGATGAACACGTCGGCTGCGAGCACCAGGTCATACGGCTCGGCGCGCTGCTGCAGCCGCTCGGCCAGGTGCTCGCTCAAATCGGACTGCAGCAGTTCGTCATAGACGCCGAGCGAGCGTGCCCGCTCCAGCATCGCAGCAGAGACATCGACGCCGGTGAGCCGCTCGACCCAGGGGCGCACCAGTGGCCCGCAAAGGCCGGTGCCGCAGCCCAGGTCAAGCGCCTTGCCGAAGGGCTTGCTTGTCGCATCGGCGGAAGCGAGCTTGCGTCGGCGCAGGCCGGCCAGAGGCGCGGTGAGCACGGCATGGGCCCGGTAGCCGAGCAGCCCCACCAGATGCTGCTCGAAGTCGTCGGCATAGCTGTCGAACAGCGCCTCGACGTAAGCCCGCGGGGCCGCACCCGGCACGACCGCGTCGTGCTCGACGGCGGCCAGGTAATAGGCGTTGAGTTCGGCATGCGCGCCGTGTTCGATGGCGCGTCGGTAGGCCTCGGCCGCCTCGGCGGCGCGCTGGCTTTCGCGCAGGATGTCGCCTGAGCGGCTCCAGGCTTCGGGCTGGGCTGGGTCGAGTTCGAGCGAGCGTCGGTAAGCGGCCAGCGCTTCCTCGCGGCGACCGAGCGCGTGCAGGGTCTCGGCCCGGCGAGCCCAGATCAGCGCCTGCCCCGGCCCGCCGAGCGCGAGCAGCTTGTCAAAACCGGTCAGCGCCTCGGGCAGGCGGCCCAGGCGGCCCAGCGCGCTTGCGCGGTGGTACCAGGCGTCGCGGTTGTCGGCTTCGATCTGCAGCACCTGGTCGGCCGCCGCCAGCGCCTTGTCGGTCTGCCCGAGGCGCAGCCAAATCGCGGCCAGGTTGACCAGGGTCGAGACGCGGCCCGGCACGAGTTGCAAGGCCGCAAGACAGTGCCGCTCGGCGTCTTCGAAGCGCCCAGCCTCGAAAGCGGCCAGGCCCTCGAAGAAACTCAGCCTGGCTTGCTCGAAGGTTTCACTGTCGGTTGAATCGGGCATGGGTACGGGAGGCGTTCGCGGGGCGCTGCAGGCGTCCCAGGCGGAAGCATGATATTTCTGCGGCGAACGGCCGCTGGTCGGATTGCGTCGGATTGCGTCGAGGCCCGCCGCTGGCGGGCGCAGCGTTTGCCCCAGCTTCTGCAACCGCGCCCTGAAAGATCGAACATGAGCCACGCCGTCCCTCTGCCGACCCCCGACCAGACGCCCGCCGCGGTGCCGCAGGTGCAGCGCGAGCTGCCCGGCATGCCGCCCGAGGACCCGATCCCGCCCGAGATGGCGCCCGACGAAGAAATGCCCAACCAGCCACCGCCCAATGCGGCGGGGGCCGTGTGAAGGAAGCAGGCTCCAAGCCGACGGCGGGCGCGCGCGCGCGGCATTTCTCGATGCTGCGCGACTTCCACTTAGCCGACTTCTTCACGCTCGGCAATGCAGCCTGCGGCATGGCCGGCGTGTTGTTGGCCATGAGCTTCATGGCCAGCAACACGCTCGCGACATTCATGTGGGCCGCGGCGATGGCGCCGCTGGCCTTCGTGTTCGACGTGTTCGACGGCCGCATCGCCCGTTCGCGCAACCAGCACTCGGCCCTCGGCCGCGAACTCGACTCGCTGGCCGACGTGATTTCGTTTGGCGTGACACCCGCGACGCTGGCCTTCGCGGCCGGGCTCGATGGCGGTTGGGACGTGGCCGCGCTGATCTACTTCGTCTGCTGCGGCGTGAGCCGCCTGGCGCGTTACAACGTGACGGCCGAGAGCCTCTCGGCGGGGCAGGCCAAGGTCGCCTATTTCGAAGGCACGCCGATTCCTTCGAGCGTGTTGCTGACCGCGGTGCTCGCCTTCGCAGCCTGGCAGGGGCGCATCGGCGAAGCCGTGTACGGCGGCATGCTCATGCTCGGGCCGTGGCAGTGGCATCCGCTGTCGCTGCTGTTCGTGCTGTCGGGCTCGCTCATGATCAGCAAGACCCTGCGCATTCCCAAGTTGTGAGCGGCGCCTTGCGCTTGCCTGCAAGCTCGATTTCAAGCTCGCCCGCAAACTTGATCGCAAGCCCGCCTGCAAGCTCGACTGCGCGCTCGACTGCGAGCCTGGGCGAAGCGCCGCAGACCCGGATTGCGGGCATCGATTTCTCGGCCTCACCCGCCGACGTGGCCGAGCGGCTCATCGGCTGCACGCTGCTGGTGGGCGGCGTGGGCGGCATGATCGTGGAGACCGAGGCCTACGACCGCGACGACCCGGCCTCGCACGCCTTTGCCGGCCCGACGCCGCGCAACGCCGCCATGTTTGGCCCGCCCGCACGGGCTTACGTCTACCGCTCCTACGGGCTGCACTGGTGCCTCAATGTCGTGTGCGGCGAACAAGGCCACGGCGCCGCGGTGCTGATACGGGCGCTCGAGCCGCAGGCGGGGCTCGAACTCATGCGCCAGCGGCGCGGCCTCCAGGATTTGCGGCGACTGTGCGCCGGGCCAGGCTGCGTCGGCCAGGCGCTGGCCGTCACGCGCGAGCATCACGACGGCCTGCCGCTCGACCGCCCGCCGTTCGAGCTGCGGGCGCCCGACATGCGCGTTGCGGTGGTGGCCGGTGTTCGCATCGGCATCTCGAAAGCGGCCGACACACCGTGGCGCTTCGGCCTGCGAGCATCGCCGTACCTGAGTAGGCGCTTGCCATGAGGCGCTTGCCGTGAGGCCCTTGCCGTGAAAAGCGCGGCACCGCTTGCCCGCGCCAGTTCGGCAGTCGGGCGCCGTGCAGCACGGCGCTCGCTACAACACCGAGGCCGCCCCCAGCACGAGGTCGCGGTACCACAAGCGGTAGCCGTCATCGCTCGGGTGCAGCCCGTCGCGCGCATGGAAGCGCTCGGGCTCGAGCGCGAACGGGTCGTCCGCGCGGTCCTTGTAGAGGTCGACATACACCGCACCGGTAGCGCGTGCGGCCTCCTCGACCACGGCATGCAGGGACCTGGATCGGTGCGTCATCAGCCACGAAACGGGCGCAAAGAAAAACGGTGCGTTACCCACATTGCCCGGCGGCATCAGGATCACGGCGTCGGCCAGCGACTTGGCGCGCTCGGCGGTGCGCCGGACGCTCGCGCGCAGTGCTTCTTGGCCGGTGAGGCGGATGGTGTCGTTGCCGCCGCCCATCACCAGCACCAGGTCGAAGCGCTCGGCGCTGGCGAGTTGCGCCTCGAAGTCGGCGAAGCGCGCGCCGTCGCGTGCGCGGTTGACGATGGTCCAACTCGGGTGGTCACGCGCGATGAGCCCGGCCACGCTCGCCTGTGGCGAGGAAGCGCCGGTCCCCACGGCGGTGCTGTCGCCGACGATCAGCAGCCGGCGGGTCGGGTCTTGCGGCGAGACCTGCAGCGGCTCGCTGGCCTTGGCGAGTTCGGAGGCCGCGCCCAGGCGCGTGACGGCGCAGCCCGCGGCGACGAGCAAGGCTGCCGCGGCCACGACCAGCGTGGCGGTCTTCAGGGAAGTGGTCAGAAGGTTCAGCTCGGGTCTCCCGAAGAAAGCAAGCTGCCAGCGCACGGCAAGCGGCGCGCCCACGCCCCCTGCATTGCCGGCGGTTCGCGAGCGAATGAAGAAAGCTCCACCTTGTGCGAGGCGGTCGGCGCAGACCGCGAGCCCCGCATGTAAAACTGCCGCATCGAATTCGA
>JANONH010000674.1:0-2009 GCA_031420735.1 Methylibium sp. | reverse complement strand
GCGAAAGCCTCGCCGCGCAGGCCCGCGTAGTCGGCCAGGGTGACGGCGCAGTCGGCCACCGGCACCTGCCAGGGCCCGACCATCTGGTCGCGGTGCGAGAGGCCGCCCACGGTGCGGTCGCCGATGGTGATGAGAAAGCGCTTGCTCGCCACGGTGGGGTGGCGCAGCACGTCGAGCGCGGCGCTGGCGAGAGTCGCCTGGCCGAGGTCGAGCGGGGCAAAGCGGCGTGCCATGCGCTCGACCGTGCGGTGGGTCTTGGGCGGCTTGCCGAGCAGCACGTCCATCGGCATGTCGATCGGCCGCTGCTTGGCGCCTGCAGCCGCACTGTTGGCAAGCGCCGTGTCTTCGAGCACGAGTTGGCGCTCTTCGGTGGCCACGCCCACCACCGCGAACGGGCAACGCTCGCGCACCGCCATCGCCTCGAAGATTGGCAGGTTGCCGGGCGCGATGCCCAGGACGTAGCGCTCCTGGCTTTCGTTGCACCAGGCCTCCTTGGGTGCCAGGCCGCTTTCTTCCACCGGCACCTTGGCGAGGTCGAAACGCGCGCCGCGGCCAGCGTCGTTGACGAGTTCCGGGAAGGCGTTGCTCAAGCCGCCTGCGCCGACGTCGTGCACCGCCAAAATGGGGTTGCTCGCGCCGAGCGCCCAGCAATGGTTGATCACCTCTTGCGCGCGGCGCTGAATTTCCGGGTTGCCGCGCTGCACCGAATCGAAGTCGAGTGCGGCGGTGTTGGCGCCTGCGGCCATGGAGCTGGCCGCACTGCCGCCCATGCCGATGCGCATGCCGGGGCCGCCGAGCTGTATGAGCAGCGTGCCCGCGGGGAACAGCAGCTTGTGGGTCTGGCCGGCTTCGATGCTGCCCAGGCCGCCGGCGATCATGATGGGCTTGTGGTAGCCGCGCCGCTCGGGTGCAGACGGCGTGCCGTCCGGCGCCAGGGCGCTCATGCTTTGCTCGTAAACGCGAAAATAGCCGGCCAGGTTGGGGCGCCCGAATTCGTTGTTGAAGGCGGCGCCGCCGAGCGGGCCTTCGAGCATGATCTGCAGCGCGCTGGCGATGTGCGCTGGCTTGCCGTAGCGCTCGGCTTCCCAGGGTTCGCGGGTGCCGGGCAGGTGCAGGTTGGAGACCGAGAAGCCGGTGAGGCCGGCCTTGGGCCGCGAGCCGCGCCCGGTGGCGCCTTCGTCGCGGATCTCGCCGCCTGCGCCGGTGGCCGCGCCGGCGAAGGGCGAGATGGCCGTCGGGTGGTTGTGCGTCTCCACCTTCATGAGCACGTGCATGGTGGCCGCGCGTGCCGTGTAGCGCGGCGCATTGGTGTAGCCCTCGGGCAGCCAGCGCTCCACCGGCCCGCCCTCCATGACGGCGGCGTTGTCGCTGTAGGCCACGACCGTGTGCTCGGGCGCGAGCGCATGCGTGTGGCGGATCATCTGGAACATGGAGTGTTCCTGCGCCACGCCGTCGATGGTGAATTGCGCGTTGAAAATCTTGTGGCGGCAGTGTTCGCTGTTGGCCTGCGCGAACATCATCAGTTCAACATCGCTCGGGTTGCGCCCGAGGCGGCCGAATGCGGCCACCAGGTAGTCGATTTCGTCCTCGCTCAAGGCCAGGCCGAATTCGCGGTCGGCCTCGACCAGGGCCGCACGGCCGCGGCCCTGCACGTCCACCGTGCGCAGCGGCTCGGCCTCGCGCTGCTCGAACAAGCGGGCGGCCGCAGCGCGCTCGAAAGCCACGCTCTCGGTCATGCGGTCGTGCAGCAGCGCCGCCAGCGCCTCGCGCTCGGCGGCAGTGAGCGGCTTGCCGCCGCCGAGCAGACCGGCTTTCACGCCGATGCGGAACTCGCTCACGCGCTCAACGTGCGCAACCGGCAGGCCGCAGTTGTGGGCGATGTCGCTGGCCTTGCTGGCCCAGGGCGACAAGGTGCCCAGGCGCGGCATCACCACCACCAGCTCGCCCTGGCCCGCGCCGGCGCCGGCTGCGTCACCGTAGTTCAACAGCGCGGCAAGCCGCTGGTGCGC
>JANONH010000673.1:0-2279 GCA_031420735.1 Methylibium sp. | reverse complement strand
GCGTCTTCGTCGATCAGGGTGAACATGTCGGTCGACAGCAGCACCGAGGTCACCGGCGGGCTGCCCGACTTGTGCGCCGTGAGGGCCTTGACGATCGTGTCCTGGTAGCTTCCGGCATAGATCGGCGTGACCTTGATGCCCGGGTTCTCCTTGCCGAAATCGGCCGCGTACTCGTCGATGAACTTGGTGATCGGGCCGCCGACGGCGACCGGAAAGAAGAAGGAGATCTCGGTGGGCGCCTGCGCCTGCACGCCGAGTGTCATTGCACTCAGCACGGCCGCGGCCAGGAGGTGGTTGAAGGTCTTGCGTTGCATGGAGAGGCTCCTCGTGTTGAAGCGTTGCGGGTGGAAAGCTCAGGCGACGCGTGCGCCCTGTGCGTCGAAAAAATGTTCGTCCTGCGGCGGCCAGCCGAGGCCGACTTGGGCGCCTTCGGCCAGCTCGGTCTTGCCTTCGGCGCGCACGGTCATGAGTTCGCTGCCGACGGCGCAGCGCAGCACCAGATCGGCGCCCAGGTATTCGAGGCTCTTGACGGTGGCCGGCACGGTGCCGCCGAGCGACACCGACTCGGGCCGGATGCCGAGCGTGGCCGCTTGCTGGCGCACGACGATCTGGCTGCCGGCGATGCGGCCCTGATCGAGCTTGAGCAGGTTCATGGCCGGCGTGCCGATGAAGCGCGCGGCGAAGGTGGTGGCCGGTTGTGCATAGAGCGCGCGCGGCGCGGCGTTCTGCTCGATGCGACCCTGGTTCAGCAGCACCACCTGGTCGGCCATGCTCATCGCTTCGGTCTGGTCGTGCGTGACGTAGACGACGGTCAGCCCCAGGCGCTGCTGCAGTTCGCGCAGTTCGTGGCGCATCTCCTGGCGCAGTTGTGCGTCGAGGTTCGACAGCGGCTCGTCCATCAGACAGACCTTGGTTTGCGCCACCAGCGCGCGGCCGAGCGCGACGCGCTGCTGCTGGCCGCCCGAAAGCTGCGAAGGCTTGCGCTCGAGCAGTGGCGTGAGGCCCAGCAACTCGGCGGCCTCTTTCAACCGGCGCGCGGCCTCGCCGCGTTCGACCTTGCGCACCGAGAGCCCAAAGCCTATGTTCTGCGCCACGCTCAGGTGCGGAAACAGCGCGTAGTTCTGGAACACCATGGCGATGCCGCGCTGGGCCGGCGGTGCGTGGGTGACGTCGACGCCATCGACGAGCACCTGGCCGCTGGTGGCCGATTCGAGCCCCGCGATGATGCGCAGCGTGGTCGACTTGCCGCAGCCCGAGGGGCCGAGCAGCACGCAGAACGACGCCGGCTCGATCTCTAGGCTGATGCCGTCGAGCGCCTTGCTGCCTTCCCAGTGTTTGTGGATGTTGACCAGGCGGATCGAAGACATGGGTGGCGGCAACAAGCTACTTGGAGAACGGCGCCAGTATCGCGTGCAGTTGGGCATGCAGCGCCGGGTTGGCGGCCAGGCATTCGCGGCTTTCGAGGTACGCCGCTCCGCCGCTGAAATCACTCACCGTGCCGCCGGCCTCGGCCACCAAAAGGCCACCCGCTGCGACGTCCCAGGCGTTCAGACCCAGATCGAACTGCGCGTCGCATTGCCCGGTGGCCACCCAGGCCAGATCGAGCGCGGCCGAGCCCGAACGGCGGAGGGCATGCGCATGCTGCAACACCGCGCCGAGCAGTTGCATCGAACGCTCGAACCCCGCACCGGCACGCGGCGGGCAACTGGTGGCCACCACGGCGTCCTTCAGCGCAGTGCGCTGCGCCACGGCCAGCCGCTGTGCATTGCGAAAGGCACCGCCGCCGAGAACCGCATGGAAGATGTCGCCGCGCACCACATCGAGCACCACGCCGAGCTCGACGCGGCCGCGCACAGCCAAGGCGATGCTCACCGCATACGCCGGATAGCCGTGGATGAAGTTGGTGGTGCCGTCGAGCGGGTCGACGATCCACACGTGGTCTGCGCCCTGCGTGCCGTGCGCACGGGGCGACTCCTCGCTGCGCACGGCATGGGACGGGAACGCGCCGAGCAAGGTCTGCACGATCGCGCGCTCGGAAGCGAGGTCGACCTGGGTCACGAAGTCACCGGGCTGCTTGGCCCGCACCTCGATCGAGCCCGGATCATCGGACGCGGCACGGATCACTCCGGCCGCGGCCCGTGCGGCCGCAACGGCAGCGTCGAGCAAGGCAGTGGGTGAAGTCAACGAGCGGGCAGTATCTCGGATCGGCCACGCTTGACAATCGGCGCTGGCACCGAGCCGGGCCGTGACACCCACTTCAAGGAAAACCATGACCAGAC
>JANONH010000672.1:0-2231 GCA_031420735.1 Methylibium sp. | reverse complement strand
TGCGCCTCAGGTTCGCACTGGGGTCGCCTCGGACCTCGACGGTGCCGCTTTGAGCCGCGCGGTCGCGCAAATCGACGCCACTCGGCTCAACTCAAGCAAGTCCGTGCGCTCGGCAGATTTCTGCCGCCCAGGCTCCTAGGCCGTGCGCGATCTCAGCTTTGAACGAACTGCATCTGCGTGCCGGCGAGTTCGATCACGTCGCCGTTCTTCAGGTGCACCGGGTCCGCCACGACCGGGTTGCCGTTGACCATGGGGCGCCCGGCGCCTTCGACGTGCGCGAACACATAACCGCCCGGGCGCTTGGTGATGGAGGCGACCTGCACGCCGGGCTTGCCGACGGTGGTGACGACCTTGGTCAGCGCGACTTCGCGCCCGGCGGCAGCACCGTTGAGAACCTTGATGGCTGCGGTGGCGGTGGCCGTGGCGGTCAGCCCGCCGAAGTTGGTGCTCATGGGTGCCGTGTGCGCAAACGACGGCGCCGAGCCGGCGGGCTGTGCCGCCGGGTAAGTGCCGGTGCCCGGCTTGAAGATCTGCGTCTTCTCGTAGTCGGCGCTCTCCACCCCGTGGTACTTGATCTTGTACTTGCCGATCTCGACGGTGTCGTTGTGCTGCAGCAGCTGCTTCTTGACCGCTTTACCGTTGATGTAGGTGCCGTTGGTGCTGTTGAGGTCTTCGATGAAGACGTCTTGCCCGGTCATCTGCAGCACGGCGTGCTCGCCGCTCACCGCCAGGTTGTCGATCACGATGTCGTTGTAGGGTCTGCGGCCCAGGGTGGTTTTGTCTTTCGTGATCTGCACTTCCTTGATCACGACCCCGTCCAGCGATACGACCAATTTGCCCATCTCGTGACCCCGTGCGTCTGCTGTGCTGTTATGGATTCGACGGGCGCCTGTCCCCTGGCCCGACGCCTGTTTGCTTTAACGTCGAAACGGCCACCAGGCGCGCGATACCTGTGGCGCGCCGAGCGCGCGCACCAGGATCACGGAGATGTTATCCCTTCCGCCTGCGTCGTTGGCCGCGTCGATCAGGGCCTGCGCGGCCTCGGGTAAAGAGTCGTGCTCGCGCAACAGCGAGCCGATGTGGTCGTCGTCAACCATGTCGGAGAGGCCGTCCGAGCACAGCAGGATGCAGTCGCCCGGCTGGTTCTGGTGCAGGTGGGTCTCGAGCAACACGGTGTCTTCCACGCCGACGGCGCGCGTCACCAGATTCTTGTGGTTGGACACCGCCGCTTGTTCGGGCGTAATGATGCCGGCGTCCATTTGCTCTTGGAGCAGGGAGTGGTCGCGGGTGATCTGGCTGAGCTCGCCTTCGCGCATGCGGTAGGCGCGCGAGTCGCCGATATGGCCGAGCAGCAGCCTGGCGTCGCGCCATACGGCCACCACCAGCGTGGTGCCCATGCCCGAGTATTGCGGGTTGGAATTGGCGGCATTGAAGATGGCGCGGTTGGCGTTGTCCACGCAGATGTCCATCGCCCGGCGTACGTCGGTGTCGGTGGCTTGTGCGCTGGCTTCGTTTAACCAGCGGCCGAGTTCGGCCTTGATGAAAGTGGTGACCATGCCGCTGGCCACTTCGCCGGCGTTGTAGCCGCCCATGCCGTCGGCGAGCACCGCCAGCACCGAGGCTTCGTCGACGACGACGGCATCCTCGTTATTGCTGCGCGTGCGACCGGTGTCGGTGGCGCTCGCGAATTCAAAACGCAGGGTGTCGGGTTGTAGCGTGGGCATTGCTATAGAGGGCATCGCTCGAACCGGCGGGCGTCAACGGGCTCGATTGTGCCCGGCTTCGGCGGGCACCGAAGCAGTCGCTTGCGGGCGCAGCGCACCGGCGACAGCACCGCCTGCGCTCAAAGGCTGCGTCTGCTCGTGCTCGCGCGGCCCCTTGCGCGCCTCTTTGGCCTTCATCTGCACGAGCACCGCGTGCAAGTCCGCGGCCATGGCGTCGCCGTCGGCATAGCGAACCTCCGGCCGCTTTTCCAGGGCCAGCGCTACCACGTTGGCCAGCGCCTCGGGCAGCTCCGGGCGCAGCGTTCGGATGTCGGGCGCGACATCGTTGCCGATCGAGCGCAGCAGTTCGGCCATGGAGTTCGCCTTGTGCGGCAGTGCGCCGGTGAGCAACTGAAACAGCGTGACGCCGAGGGCGTAGAGATCGCTGCGGCCGTCGACCCGCGCCCCGGCCATTTGCTCGGGCGACATGAACGAGGGCGTGCCGAGCACCAGCCCCGTGCGGGTCTG
>JANONH010000671.1:0-1695 GCA_031420735.1 Methylibium sp. | reverse complement strand
AGAGTCGAGGAGCACAGGGGACCCGTAGCGCAGCGAAGGGCAAGCCTTTAGCGCTGTGCCCGCGGCCCGACCAAAGCCTTGCACGCACGAACCGCAACGCAGGCGAATTGCCGACGCTGGCAAACAGCCGCAGTGGCCGTTCGCAGACCGCCATTTCTATCCGTTTGAACGCGAGCCCGTATGGGCAGGGCGGGGAAAGCCCGGACTGCGATGTGGCGTGTGGATGGCTGCCGAACCTGCCGCGACGAGCATCGATCGACCGCACCCAGAAGCGCACCCAGAAGCGCACCCAGAAGCGCACCCAGAAGCGCACCCAGAAGCGCACCCAGAAGCGCACCGAAATTCGCATCAATTGATGCGCCAGGAGATACACTGCCAGTCCGCTTTTCGGACGGAGCCCCTGCAATGCGCACCACCATCACGCTCGACGACGAACTGCTTGCCAAGGCGCACGAGATGACCGGTGTGGCCGAGCGCAGCACCTTGATCCATAACGGATTGCGGCTACTGATCCAGCATGAGGCGGCTCGCCGGCTGGCGCTGCTTGGCGGCAGCGACCCCACCGCCACCGCTTCTCCGCGCCGCCGCTCCGCGCCTTCGGCTGCAAAACGCGCGCCTTCGGTCGGCAGGTCGAGTAAGCGCGGACCACTGGCCGTCGGGAAGAAACGGTGATCCTGGTCGATTCGTCGGTCTGGATCGACCACTTGCGCCGAGCCGACGCCGAACTCCGGCGACTGCTGGCGCTCGGGCAGGTGCTGTGCCATCCCTTCGTGATCGGCGAAATGGCGTGCGGCCATCTTCGCCAGCGCACTGCCTTTGTCGCGCAGCTAAAGGGGCTGCCGCTGGCGCGGGCCGCAAGCCATGACGAGGCGCTCGCGCTGGTCGAAAACCACGCGCTTGCCGGCCGAGGCATCGGCTGGGCCGACGTGCACCTGCTCGGCTCGACGCTGCTGTCGGGCCCCGCTGCCTTGTGGACCCGCGACAAGCGCCTCGCAGCCGTGGCCGCCGAGCTCGGCTGCCTTCATCGAGCCCACTTGCATTGACGCCATGGCCGCAGTAGCCAGACGACCCAATTCACCGGATTGCTTTGGTTTTATACGGCATCGACCACTGCACTAAACTGGACTGCATGCAGCGATTGCTCCGCATCGTCCTGATGAGCCTCCTGGTGCTGGCGATACCCGTCAAGGGCTTTGCTGCAGCCGGGATGCTGGCTTCGGCGGCGTCGCACCCGCCGCATCACGCGGCCGTGTTCATGCCCGACGGCAGTGCCGCTGTTCACGAGCATGCGAGCGTGGGCGAACACGAGGCCATGGGGCATGGCGACCGGTCGCACGCAAACGCACCGCCCGGCGAACCACGCGAGCCGAACTGCAGCAGCGCTTGTGGCGCATGCTGCGTTGCTGCCGGCATCACCGGGTCGGTCGCGTTGTTGCCGGCATTGCCTGAAGTCGCAGACGCTCGGCCCGCAGCGCCGCTGCTGGCGCCGCTGCGCCTGTGCATCGGCGGGCTCGACCGCCCGCCCCGCATCCTCTTCGCCTGACGCCCCGAGCGGGCGCTCGTGCGCCGGTGCTTTGCCGGCTCATCCGCATCGCCCGCGTCGTCCGTGTCGTCCGTGTCGCTTACGCCGCCTTTCTGCGGCGCGAGCGGTCTCCATGGTCAAGCAGCGAGGTCATCACTATGTCATTTCTCGAT
>JANONH010000670.1:0-8338 GCA_031420735.1 Methylibium sp. | reverse complement strand
CGTCGCGGGCGAGCCGGATCACCGTGGCCCCGGCCGCCACCACCTGGCCCGGTTCGGCCTCCACCGCCGTGACCACGCCCGGCGCGTCGGCCAGCAGGATGGCGTAGCGGGCCTGGTTGTCCTGCACCGCGAGTTGCGCGCGTGCCTGTTCCAGGGCGGCGAGTGCCGCCTTCAGCGCCGCCTCGCGGCGCTCGAGTTCGGCCGCACTGATGAAACCCTGCACAAGCAGTTCCCGAAAGCGCTGGTACTCGGCCGCCGCCAGCGCATGGCTCGCCTGGGCCGACGACAGCGCGGCGCGCGCACTGTCTTGCCCGAGCCGCAAGTCCTCAGGGTCCAGCCGTGCGAGCGCCTGGGCTGCCTTGACCGCTTCGCCGACCTCGACTTTGCGCTCCACGAGCTTGCCGCCGACGCGAAAGCCGAGCCGAGACTCGATACGCGCCTTGACCTCGGCGGCGTACTCATGGCTGGCCGTGGCACTCTCGAGCGCCACCTTGGCGAAACGGGCGGCCCGCACCGGCTCGGGTGCGGGTTCGGACTGCTGGCAGGCCGCAAGGCCGACGGCCAGCCAGAGCGCAAGCGCCGGTGCCCTCAGCGCGGCCGCGCGCGCCTTGGCAAGACTCTCTGCATTCATGTTCTTGTGTAGGGTTGCACGCGACTAAAGCGCGCGAGGCCGCGCCGATGGGCCGGGGCGCCATTGCAAAGACCTCGACGTCTCTCGAGGCCAATCGTGCCGGCACGGCACCGCTGGACGACGGCACCCCGCTACTTCACCAGCCGCTGCATCGCCGCCGCATCGAAGTCTTCGTGGGTCTGCGCGTCGCTCGGCACGCAGTCTTGCGCGTCCGCGCCGCGCGACAGCTTCTCGACCGCCGCCCACAGCATGGCGATCTGGTGCTCGTGGCCGGAGGCGTTGTCGATCAGGCCTTTCATGGCCTGGGCGACCGGGTCGTCGCCCTGCGTCACCCCGTAGGCAGAAAAGCCCATCTTGTTGGCCACCGCTTCGCGCTGCACGTCGTCGGGTGCGGCCAAGATGCGCGCCGGGTTGCCCACCGCCGTGGCGCCCGCGGCCAACGCCTTGGTGAGCACGGCACCCGAGCCCACGCGCGCGCCCGCGCCGACCGTAAAGCCGCCGAGCACGCAGGCATTGGCGCCGACGATCACGCCACGCTCGAGCGTGGGGTGGCGCTTGGCGCCTTTGATCAGCGCCGTGCCGCCCAGCGTCACGCCCTGGTAGATGGTGCAGTCGTCGTGCACCTCGGCCATCTCGCCGATGACGACGCCCATGCCGTGGTCGATGAACACCCGCCGGCCGATCTGCGCGCCGGGGTGGATCTCGATGCCGGTGGCAAAGCGCGCCAAGTGCGAAATCATGCGCCCCATCCACTTGAAGCCACCCGTCCAGCAGGCATGCGCCCAGCGGTGCAGCAGCAGCGCGTGCAGCCCGGGGTAGCAGGTCAGCACCTCGAAGGGCGTGCGCGCGGCGGGGTCGCGCTCGAGGATGCAGGCGATGTCTTCGCGAAGGCGCTGGAACATGGTGAATAGGGGCTCGCGGAAGGACTCCGGGGCACCAATTGTCTCAGCCTTCACGCGCGCCGCGACGCACGAACCGGCCCAACCGGCAGCCGCCGCGGACCGGCTCTGCCGGGCCACCAGCGGGCCTTGCAGGCCGCATGGCCGCGAGACGCGGCCATTCCTCGGCCCGTCCAAGCCGACGCAGGTCGGCTTGGAGCCGCGGGCCTCGGCCCCCTTGGGGGAGCGGCGAAGCCGCAACGGGGATGTTCGGATCTCAGCGCTTTTGCATCGACGTGGCGATGCCGCGCAGCAGGTGCACTTCGTCCTGGCTCAGCTCGGCGCGGTTGAGGAGCTGGTTCAGGCGCGGCAGCAGCTTCTTCGGAGCAGCCGGGTCCAGGTGGCCGATGTGCACCAGCGCGCGCTGCCAGTGCTCGAGCAGGCCCTGCACCGCCGCGCCGTCGGCCCGGCTCGCGTCCACCGTGCGCGGCGCCACCGGGAAGCCGCCGAGGGCCTGGCGCCATTCGTAGGCGACGATCTGCACCGCCTGCGCGAGGTTGAGCGAGCCGTAGCCGGGGTGGGTGGGGATCGAGAGGCAGGCGTGGCAGCGGTAGACGTCTTCGTTGGCCAGGCCGTAGCGCTCGGAGCCGAACACGAAGCCCAGCGTCGCGCCGCTTGCCGCGACCGTGGGCAGGTGGTCGCGCGGCGCCTCTGTGGGCGGCCCGAAATCGCGCGGCGTCATGGCGGTGGCGCAGGCATGGCTCACGCCCTCGAGCGCCTCAGCCAGGCTCGCCACCACGCGCGCACGCGCCAGCACGTCGGCTGCGCCGCTGGCCATGGCGACGGTTTCGTCGCGGCTAAGCACGTCGACAAAGCGCGGCGCCACCAGCACGAGGTCCGAAAACCCCATCACCTTCATGGCGCGGGCTGCGGCGCCCACATTGCCGGCGTGGCTCACGCCCACGAGGATGAAGCGCGTCATGGCCCGAGCCTGGTGCGACGAGGGCCTGCACCCGCGCGCGACAAGCGGCAAACGGCCTCGGGCAAGGCATGCCGCGCGGCACGCGCCAGCGTCTGCGAAGGAGAGAGCTTCATCGCGCCGTTAAAATTCTAATTATCCGCGGCACCGCCGCGACGCGCCGCCAGGTGCACCCGCTCTTTCTTCCCGCCAACCTCCTCACTGCGCCCGCGCGCGCCGCATGCCATGTCCCAAGCCCTGCACCCGATGCTCAACACCGCCATCAAGGCCGCACGTGCGGCCGGCGCGATCATCAACCGGGCGGCACAAGACCTCGAGCGCGTGGCCGTCACGAGCAAGTCGCACAACGACTTCGTGACCGAGGTGGACCAGGCGGCCGAGCGCGCCATCATCGACATCTTGCTGCACGCCTACCCTGGCCACGCCATCCTGGCCGAAGAGTCGGGCAGCACGCGCGGCGCCAAGGACAGCGACTACCTCTGGATCATCGACCCGCTCGACGGCACCACCAATTTCATCCACGGCTTCCCGGTCTACTCGACCTCCATCGCGCTGGCCTTTCGTGGCCAGGTGCAGCAGGCCGTGGTCTACGACCCCACGCGCAACGACCTGTTCTACGCCTCCAAGGGCAAGGGCGCTTTCCTCAACGACAAACGCCTGCGCGTGAGCAAACGCATCCGCCTGCTCGAGTGCCTCATTGGCACCGGCTTCCCGTTCCGAAAGGGCGATGACTTCCAGCGCTACCTGAAGATGTTCGAGGAGATCATGCAGTCGTGCGCCGGCCTGCGCCGCCCGGGCTCGGCGGCGCTGGACCTGTGCTTCGTTGCCGCGGGCTGGTACGACGGCTTCTTCGAGACCGGACTCTCGCCCTGGGACATTGCCGCGGGCTCGCTCATGGTCACCGAAGCCGGCGGCCTGATCGGCAACTTCACCGGCGACGCCGACTTCCTCTACCAGCGCGAAATCGTCGCCGGCAATCCCAAGATTTACGCGCAGCTGGTGCGCATCCTCGCGCCCTACACGGGCGTGCCAACGGCGGCCGAGCGCAAGGCCGAAATTTTGGCGCCCACGCCGGCGCACGAAGAGTTGGCGTGGGACGAGGCGACCCAGGCCTTCATCGCCAGCGGCGCCGTCTTGCCGGGCCCGGCCCTGGCGGCAACTGCCGCGGCGCCAGAGGCAGCGCCACCGCAAGAGGCAGCGTCGGCGACCGGCCAGGCCGCAGCAGCGCCGGCAGCGGCCAAGCGGGCGGCCATTCGCATTCGCAAGACCGAAGCGAAGTAAGGCCGACGGCGCCGCCCGCATCTCACGCGCATCTCACGCGCAGCACACTGCCAACACCATGCGCCTGCCCGAACTGCGCCAACGCCTGCGAAGCCTTGGCGCGCAGCCGGGTCACGAACGGCAACTGCTGCGCCGCTGGAGCCATGCACTGCCGCTGCATCCGGCAGCCAAGCGTGCCGACATCCTGCCGCAGGCGCTGCAACGCGCCCGCCCCGCCATCGCATAAGAGTGGCGAGCGCTCGCCACGCTGCAAAGCGAGCACCCGGCGGCCGATGGTTCGGCCCGTCTGCTGGTCGGGCTTGCCGACGGCCAGGCGGTGGAGAGCGTGCTGCTCGCGCGCGCAGGCCTTTGCGTGTCGACCCAGGTCGGCTGCGCGGTGGGCTGCGTGTTCTGCATGACCGGCCAGGGCGGCCTCGTGCGCCAACTCGGCAGCGCCGAGATCGTGGCGCAGGTGGCGCTGGCGCGCAGCCGGCGCGTGGTGAACAAGGTGGTGTTCATGGGCATGGGCGAGCCGGCCCACAACCTGGACAACGTCATGGAGGCGATCGAGCTGCTGGGCACCGTCGGCGGCGTCGGCCACAAGAGCCTGGTGTTCTCGACCGTGGGCGATGCGCGCGTGTTTGAGCGGCTGCCGCTGGGCCCGGTCAAGCCGGCGCTGGCGCTTTCGCTGCACACCACCCACGCCGAGTTGCGCGCCACGCTGCTGCCGCGCGCGCCGCGCATGGCGCCGGCCGAGCTGGTGGCGCTCGGCGAGCGCTACGCGCGCACCACCGGCTACCCGATCCAGTACCAATGGACGCTGCTCGAAGGCGTCAACGACGGCGACGACGAGGTCGAGGGCATCGCGCGGCTGCTCGCCGGCAAATACGCGGTGATGAACCTCATCCCCTACAACCAGGTCGACGGGCTCGACTTCAAGCGCCCCTCGTGGGAGCGCGCCGCCGAGATGGCGCGCGCGCTGCACCGCCGCGGCGTGCTCACCAAGCTGCGCCGCTCGGCCGGGCAAGACGTGGCCGGCGGCTGCGGGCAATTGCGCGTGCGTGCGGCCGGCGCCGGCGCCGGCGGCCCAGACAAGGCGGGCCCGGGCCCGAGCCCGCGCATCGTCCGGCTCCACGAAGTGCCGCGCAAGCCCGACTTGGCGTGACGCTGCCCGCCGCCCATTAAATGCATTCGCGGCGGGCCGTGCCTCGACGACGCCGCCGTCGGAACGCGGCACACTTCGCGCTTTGCAACCTTCGGAGCAGCCCATGGATCTCGGATTGAAAGACAAGCGCGTGCTGGTCAGCGGCTCCACCGCGGGCATCGGCTATGCCACGGTGCGCGCGCTCGCCGCCGAAGGCGCGCACGTGGTGCTCAACGGCCGCACGCAGGCGCGCGTGGACGAAGCCCTGGCGCGCCTGCGCCGTGAGTTGCCCGACGCCGCCGCCCGCGTGAGCGGCATCGCCGCCGACCTGGCCGGCGCCGAAGGCTGCCGCGCACTGACCGCGCAGTTGCCGGCGGTCGATGTGTTGGTTAACAACCTGGGCATCTTCGAGCCCAAGCCTTTCGAACAAATTCCCGACGAAGACTGGCTGCGCTTTTTCGAGACCAATGTGCTGAGCGGCATCCGCCTGGCGCGCCATTACATGGCGGGCATGCGCGAGCGCCAGTGGGGCCGCATCGTCTTCGTGAGCAGCGAGTCGGGCCTGCAGATCCCCGCCGAGATGGTCCACTACGGCATGAGCAAGACCGCGCAACTGGCCGTCTCGCGCGGCCTGGCCGAAACCCTCTCGGGCAGCGGCGTCACCGTCAACTGCGTGCTGCCGGGGCCCACCGCCTCCGAAGGCGTGGGCGACTTCGTGGCCCGCCTCGCCAGCAACCAGGGCGTGGACGTCGCCACCGTGGAGCGCGAGTTCTTCCGCAGCGCACGGCCGTCGTCGCTGCTGCAGCGCTTTGCCACACCCGACGAAGTGGCCGCCATGATCGCCTACGTGTGCAGCGCGCGCGCCTCGGCCACCACCGGCGCTGCGCTGCGTGTGGACGGCGGTGTGGTGCGCGCCATCGCCTGAGCGGCGCGCCAGTGGCTGCCGCACCAGGCGGCGGCCGGGGCGCCCCGGTACGCGTAATTTCTCAGCGGCGTTCTGCGGGCGCAGGCTTTGCAAGCGCTGCGGCGCCAGCGACCGGCTTGGCGAGCCGCAGCCGGCGAGCTCGACCGCAATAAGTTTGCCGGCCTTGGCGGTCGGGCCACGCCTTTGCAAGTCGGTCGATCAGTCGAACATCACCACCTGCCGGATCGCCTTGCCTTCGCGCAGCAGATCGAAGCCGAGATTGATGTCGTCGAGCTTCAGGCGGCCGCTGAGCAGCTTGTTGACCGGCAGTCGGCCCTGCATGTACAGCGCCATGTAGCGCGGGATATCGCGCGAGGGCACGCAGGTGCCGATGTAGCTGCCCTTGAGCGTGCGCTCCTCGGCAACCAGGCTGACCGCAGGTAGCGGCAGCACCGCCGTCGAGGGCGGCAAGCCCGCCGTCACGGTGGTGCCGCCGCGGCGGGTGATGCGCCAAGCCAGCTCCAGCGCGGGTATGGCGCCGGCAAACTCGAACGCGAACTCGACGCCGCCGGCACTGAGTGCGCGAACCTGCTCCACGGCGTCGGCCGCGCCGGCGTTGACGGTGTGCGTGGCGCCGAGCGCACGCGCCATTGCGAGCTTGTCTTCAGCGAGGTCGACCCCGACGATCTGCCGGGCGCCAGCCGCCTGCGCACCGATCAGCGCGGCCAGGCCGACGCCGCCCAGGCCAACGACGGCGACCGACGCGCCGACCCGAACCTGCGCCGTGTTGACCACCGCGCCGACGCCGGTGAGCACGGCGCAACCGAACAGCGCCGCTTCGTCCAGCGCGATGGCGGGGTCGATCTTCACCACCGAATGCCGCGACACCGTGGCGTACTCGGCAAACACCGAGCAGCCCAGGTGATGGTTCATGGCCACGCCGCCGCGCGCAAGGCGCCGCGCGCCCGAGAGCAAGGTGCCGGCGCCGTTGGCTTGCGCGCCCGGCTCGCACAAGGCCGGGCGGCCTTCGGCACAGGGCGCGCAGTGGCCGCAGCTCGGCACGAACACCACCACCACGTGGTCCCCGACTTCAAGATCGCCGACGCCTGCGCCCTGCTCTGCGACGACGCCAGCCGCCTCGTGGCCCAGCGCCATTGGCATGGGGCGCGGGCGGTCCCCGTTGATGACCGAGAGATCGGAGTGACACAGGCCGGCGGCGGCGATCTTGACGAGCACTTCGCCGCGACCGGGCGGTGCGAGGTCCAGGTTCGTGATGGTCAGCGGCCTGGACGTGGCATAGGGCGGTACTGCGCCCATCTTGTCGAGCACTGCGGCTCTGATCTTCATTGAAAAAACTCCTGGAAGCGTTGAGTGAATTTACCTTGCGCCCGCGGCCTTCTTTGGGCGAGGCCAAGGCGAGGGGATCTCGCAGGGCAAGGGAGTTTCATGCCGCCAGCGGCGACTTCATTTCTTTGAGCTTGCTTGTGAGCCCTCGCTCTCCAGGCATTTGACGAACAGACGAGCGGGGAACCCCGTCGCGGCCGCAGGGCGGGCGCCCTTTGGACCTTCATCGCCTTTTGTTGCTGCAGTGCGGCAACACGACATGCCTGGTTCCGTTGCCAAAACTCGAGAGCCCTTTCTGCGTTGACCGTGCTTGGCCCGAGGACGGCGCGGCGCCCGCGCTCATGCCGGGGAACCAGAAATCGCTCGGTCGCCGCGCCGTCCTCGGGCCTTTGGAGGCGGTGCTTCTTCGCCACGCCGAAGACGAACAACCGCCGGCCGGCGCCTCGCAAGCACGGAACGCATGCTCGTGGCGACCGACCTCGCACGCGCCGAGCTTTTATGGAAAGCGGCCAATGCCCTGCGCGGACAGATCGATGCCGCTGAATACAAGCACGTCGCCCTCGGCCTGCTCTTCCTGAAGTACATCTCAGATTCCTTTCAAGCCCGCCGCAGTGAACTCACAGTCGAGCTGGCTGCTGACGGCATCACTGGCCCGCAACTCGAAAGCCTGCTGGAGAACCGCGACGAGTACACCGCCGAGCGGGTCTTCTGGGTGCCGCCCGAGTCGCGCTGGCAGAACCTCCAGAGCCAAGCCACACGCCCCGAAATCGCCACGCTGATCGACGTTTGGTTGAGCCAGAAGCTGATGGCTCAGCTCTACGACGTGGATGTGCGCACCATCAACTACCACCTCAAGACTGCGTTCGCCGACAGCGAGTTGGAAGCCGCTTCAGTTATCCAAAGATTTCGGATAACTGCCGCCGACGGCAAGGGCTACGACACCCAGCACTACGAGCTGGCCGCGATCATCGCTGTGGGTTACAAGGTCAACTCCGAGCGTGCCGTTCAGTTTCGCAAATGGGCCTCCGGCATCGTCGAATCCTTCACCCGCAAGGGTTTCGCGATGGACGTTCTCGAGGCGCTCGTCGATGCGGCCGAGGTCGGAATCGAAGTTCGGGTCGCCCATGCCGTCAGCCAGCATGCTCTCGCCCGCGCCGCCGCCGGTCAGCGCGCGCAGCGTGCGCGTCTGCACGTGCCG
>JANONH010000669.1:0-5782 GCA_031420735.1 Methylibium sp. | reverse complement strand
TCGCCGCCCTGCCCGGCTGGGCCGCCGACGGCAAGGCGGTCTATGACAAGACCTGCGTTGCCTGCCAGGCCAGCGGCGTGGCCAACGCACCCAAGCTCGGCGTCAAGTGACGTGACCATGCGCACGCACACCGCCCGGCTTTGCGCGGCCCTGGTCGCCGCGTTGCTGGCGGCGTGCGCCAGCGCGCCGCCACCGCCGGCCCAGCCGCCGCGCGAGTTGGCCTTCCCGGCGCCGCCCGACGAGCCGCGCTTCATCTTCGAGCGCACGATCCGCTCCAGCGCCGACATCCTGCCCGACGAGAAGGCCGGCGAGTTGCGCCGCATGTTGACCGGCGAGGCGGCCCGCGGCGATCCGCTGTCCAAGCCCTACGCGGTCGCGGTCACGCGCGGGCGGATCTACGTCTCCGACACCGTCACGCGCTTCGTGCGCCTGTTCGATGTGCCGCAGGGCAAGCAGTACCGCATCGGCGACGAAGACGGCGCCGGCCAGTTGATCAAACCGGTCGGCCTGGACGTCGACGCCGCCGGCAACCTCTATGTGGCCGACATCAGCGCCAAGGCGATCATGGTCTATGGCCCCGATCGCGTTTTCCGGCGCCGCATCGGCGGCGACAAGTGGTTCTCGCGCCTGGCCAGCGTCACGGTCGATCCGGCCGGCAAGCGCGCTTATGCCGTCGATCTCGGCGGCGTCAGCTCCGAGCAGCACCAGGTGCGCGTATTCGACGCCGTCAGCGGTGAGCACCTGATGGACATCGGCAAGCGCGGCAGCGGGCCGGGCGAGTTCAACATGCCGCGCGATCTGGCCATCGGCCTCGACGGGCGGCTGTACGTGGTCGACGGCGGCAACTTCCGCGTCGTCGTCTTCGACAAGGACGGCAAGTACCTGCAGAGCTTCGGCAGCGTGGGCAAGCAGTACGGCCAGTTCGCGCGGCCCAAGGAGATCGCGATCGACCGTGAGGGCAACGTCTACGTCATCGACACCGCGTTCGGCAACTTCCAGATCTTCAATCCCGAGGGCGAGTTGCTGCTCTTCGTCGGCGAGCGCTCCGAACGCGACGGCCCGGCCAAGTACATGCTGCCCTCGGGCATCGCGGTCGATGAAGACGGCCGCGTCTACGTGGTCGATCAGTGGTTCCGCAAGATCGACATCTACCGGCCGGTCGGGCTCGAGCCTGGCACCGGCTACCTGGCGCTGAAGGCGCCCGCCGCAGCGCGCTGACCGCGCTGCCGCGCTTCCCGAGTGCGGGAAGCGCGGCTTCCCGAAAACGGGGAAAGCGGGCAGCACATCAGCGAAGCATCGGGCCACGACGCCGGCGGTGCGAGGGCTTGGTCAATGGCACAGAACCTGCATGCCAAACACTCGTCAAGGCGGGCATTGGGGAGTGCACGGCTCGGCGACTTGTTCAACCAACTTCAAGCGAGGGCGACATGAAGAGATCATGGCAATCAAGCCTCAAGGGTTGGAGAGCGGCATCAGCAGGAATGCTGGCCGTCGCACTCTTCGCTCTGGCAGGAACCGCGTCGGCGCAAATCGCCGGCACCAAGCACAACCTAGGATCCACCAGTGCAGCGGGGAACACCCGCGTCACGGAGACGGCCGAGGTCTGTGTCTTCTGCCACACGCCACACGGCGGCGCCCCCGGTGCGGTACCGCTGTGGAACAAGCGCCTGGGCACCGCAGGAGCGCCGGCCGGGGGTGGCTCGTACATCACCTACCAGTCGCTGGCCACGCCGTCGCTCGACGGCACGGTGGCCGAGGTCGGCTCGATCTCGGTGGCCTGCCTGTCCTGCCATGACGGCACGCAGGCGATGGACAACATCATCAACGCGCCGGGCTCCGGCGGCTACGCCGCCGCTGGCGGCGGCATCGATGGTCTTGCCTACACCTGGAGTATTGGGACGCGCGCGAATGTGGCTGGACAAATGATCAATGTTGGCGAATTCATTCCCAATCTTGGCACCGATCTGTCCAACGACCACCCGATCGGCATCCAGTACTGCGGCGGTGGCCTGGGCGCCGCGGGCGAAATCACCGCCTGCAGGGACCAGGACTTCAGGCCGGCCAGCACTGCCACGATCAACGCCAACGTCGTTTTCTGGATCGATACCGGGGCCGCTGGCAAGCAGCGGACCGACCTGCCGCTCTATACCCGCAGCGCCGGTGGCCTCGGCCCCTTGGTCGAGTGCGGAAGTTGTCATGACCCGCACGTCGCCGCAGACCAGGCCGGCCCTGCTGGCACCGGCCGGATCGCAGGCGCCACCTTCCTGCGCATCTCCAATGCTGGCAGCGCCGTCTGCACGACCTGCCACGTGAAGTAAGGCTCTGCCAGCGCTAGCAGTACGGGGCCGGTCACCGCAGGGTCCGGCCCCGCTTCATTTTGACCTTCGCTTCGATTCGACAAGGAAACCCGTCATGGCTGCACGATGGCTCATGGCTGCCAGCACCGCCGCCGTCCTGTTGCTCGGTGCCCAGACTTGGGCGGCCGACCTGGCGGCGCCGGCTGCCTCGGCCGCGGCACGCCGCGACACGCCGTTTGCCACCATTGGCGACACCGTCATCAGCGGCGCCGACTACCAGCGCGCGCTGGCGCTGGCGATGCGCAAGAAGTACTACCACGCCAAACCGCCCGAGGCCGAGCTGGCCAAGTTCCAGCGCGAGGTCGGTGACGATGTGGTCAACCGCGTGCTGCTGCTGGCCGAAGCGCGCCGCCGTGGCATCCAGCCCGACCGCGACAAGATCGCGGCCACCGTGGTCGGCTACGATGCGCAATACAAGGGCAGTGCCAACTGGACCGCCAACCGCGACAAGATGCTGGCCAATGCGCTGCCGCAACTCGAGCGCGAGAGCCGGTTCGAGCGCCTCGAAACGCTGGTGAAGACCGTGCCCGAGCCGAGCGAGGCGGTCGCGCGCGCCTACTACGATGGCCACAAGGAGTTGTTCGTCGAGCCTGAGCAGGTCAAGCTCAGCGTGATCCTGCTCAAGGTCGATCCGAGTTCGCTGCAGGCGGTGTGGAACAGCGCCCATGCCGAGGCCAAGGCGCTGCACAAGAAGCTGCTCGCGGGTGCCGACTTCGCCGAACTGGCGCGGCTGCATTCGGCCGACCGCTCGGCAGACCGCGGCGGCGAGATGGGCTACATCCACCGCGGCATGCTGGCCGAAACCATGTATGCCACGGTCGACGCACTGCAGCCGCGCCAGTTGGCCGAGCCGGTGCAACTGCTCGAAGGCGTTGCGATCCTGCGCCTGGACGGCCGCAAGCCGGCGCAGCAGCGCAGCTTCGAACAGGTGCGCGCGCGGGCTGCCGACCTGTGGCAACGTGCCGAAGGGCAGGCCCGCTGGAGCAAGCTGATCGCCGAGTTGCGCCGGTCCGCCGTCATCCGCATCGACGAGAGTCACTATGGGCCGCTGCGCGGAGCGAGCGAAAAGCCGCGCGCCGGCTGATCGCCGGCCAACGCGCGGTCGACACGGAGGGTGCCGCTTGCCTCGCGGTCCGCACCCCTGCCGCCGCGCCGCCCGCTGGCAGCGCCGTATCGGCTGGCCGTTGGCACTCGCGATGCTGCTGCCCGCCGGCACGGCCCACGCCGCAGCCTTCGTACCCGGTACCCAGGAGCCCGACCCGCCCACCGGCGATACGACGACCAGTGCCCCCGCCATGTCGGCTGCCGAGCCGCTGGCCGGCAGCGGCATCCGCTGGGTGCTGGCCCCGTGGCGCACCAGCGGCACGTTGTCGCTCGACTTGCGCACACAGCGCCAGGACGATGGCACGCGCTCGCGCCAGAGCCTGCTGTTCGGCGACATCGATTTCGCGAGCTACATCTGGCAGCCCTGGTTCATCCAGTTGCGCGCCGGCCTGGGCCTGCTGGTCGCGCACGACCGCTCGAATCAGGACACGGTCTCCTCCGTGGGTGGCGGCAGCAGCTCGCTGACCGGGCGCTTCGCACTCTCGGTCTTTCCATCCAGCCGCTTCCCGTTCGAGCTGCGCACCGACGTCAGCGACAGCCGGGCGAGGGGCGATGCACTCGGTGCCGCGTACCGCTCGCAGCGCCTGTCGCTGAGCCAGGGCTGGCGGCCCGCGGCAGGCAACGAGAACGTGCACTTGACACTCGACCACAGCCGCCTGATCGTGGCGGACGGCGGCACCGACACGCTGACCACCTTGCAGGCCATCGGGACACACCAACGGGTCGGGCATAGCGTCGATCTCGGCGCCAGTTTCAGCCGTAACGAGCGCAGCGACAGCGCCCAACAGAGTCGCCTGGCCGCGCTGAGCGCCCGCCACAGCTACCACCCGACGAGCGGTTTTCGCGTCGAGACGCTGGCGACGCAAAACAACGTGCGGCTGCGCGGCGCGGACAGCGACGACATCGGCAGCGACGTGCGCCAGATCTCCACGCTCGTGTCCTGGCAGCCGCGCGAAAGCGGGCTGCCGCAAGGGCGAATGCCCGAGGGCGAAGCTCGAAGGTACCCTGATGCGCCGCTGCAGGTGACCGGCAGCGCCCGCTGGGTCGAAGCCGGCAGCAGTACCAACGGCGCATCGGCACGCGTGCAGGCCTTCAACGCCACCCTCGGCGTCGCCAAGGAGCTGTCGCGCACCTGGCGCCTGGCTGCAGCCGCGTCGCTTGGACGCGTCGATGGCGATGCGACGCCCCCTCTCGACAATGGCAGTGTCAGCGGCTCAGTGACCTGGGCCCCGGCCGCGCTCAGCCGCTCTGGTTGGCAGTACGCACCGACGGTATCGACCAGCGGCAGCTTCTCGCAGACTTCGCTGGACGAGGGGCGGCGCAGCGCCAGCCTGCAACTGGCGCATTCGCTGTCGCGCAGCGTCGTCGTCGGCAGTGGCCACAGACTGGCCCTGGCCGTTTCGCAGAGCGCGGCCGCACGCCACGATTCGGGCGCGGATGCAATCTCGAAGGCCCTCGCACATTCGGCCAGCATGTCTTGGCAGTCCTCCGGCGACGATGCCAGCCAGACCGTTGCCGGGCTGACGCTGAGCGACTCGCGCGCCTGGGCCCGGGAACGTGGCAGCTTCCAACTGGTCAACCTGCAACTGACACGGCGCACGCAGCTATCGCGCAGCGCGAGCTGGTCGGCCAACCTGACGCTGCAGGTCTCCCGCAACTCGTCATCGGAACTCGATCCGTTCAGCGGCCAGCAGCGCACCCTGGCGCCGGGCTGGCAGCAATTCCACAGCGGTTCCCTGAGCTATGCGAACCAGCGCATCTTCGGCGTGCCGCGACTGCGCTTCACGGCGCTGCTGGCGGCGAACAGCCAGCAGCTCGAACGCCGCTCGGTCGGCGACATCGACGCGCCGCTGGAACGCATCAGCCGGTCGCTCGAAGGTCGGCTCGATTACGCCATCGGCCGCCTGGAAGCACGTCTGATTGCACGCCAGGCCAACGTCGATGGCAAGTCGGTCAGCGCCGTTTTCGCCCGCCTGCAGCGGCGCTTCTGAATGCCCACCATGTTTTCATGCCGACCGTTCCTCCACCCGCTTCGAGCCTTGGCGCTGACCATCGCGGCAGCGTGCGCGCTGGGCCTGGCCGCACCGGTGCAGGCCGAGTACGGCGACGTCGTCATCAACAACTACTCCGACGCCGCCGGCATGCGGCCGGTGGTCTTTCCGCACTGGTTCCACCGCGTGCGCTTTCGCTGCAAGGTCTGCCATGCCGACCTCGGCTTCCAGTTCAAGGCCGGCGGCAACCAGATCGACATGCTGAAGATCATCGACGGCCAGTTCTGCGGCGCCTGCCACAACGGCGAGCTGGCCTGGTCGGCCGAGAAC
>JANONH010000668.1:0-9148 GCA_031420735.1 Methylibium sp. | reverse complement strand
CGAGGGCGCAACCTGCAGGGCGCGCTTGAAGCTCTCTTCGGCCTGGATGTCGTCGCCCAGCGCGCTGTAGACCAGGCCGCGCAAGTTAAGTGCCTGCGCCATCTCGGGGCTGGCCGCCAGCGCGCGCTTGACCTCCTCGAGCGCCGTGTCGAGCCGCCCTTCGGCGTAGTAGGCGGTGGCGAGCTCGAGACGCGTGCGGGCACGGCGCTGGGTGTCGTCGTCGCCGGTCTGGACCGCACCTCGCGACGTGTCGCTGCGGGGGCTGGTCTGCGCCTGGGAAGTGCCGGGAGCGCTGAATACTGCGAAGACGAGCCAGACGGCAAGTGCCGCAGTGTGTTTGTATCGGCCGCAAACGATCATGGCGTCGCCTCCCAGTGAACCACTGCTGCGGGGGCACTGCAGCCGCCTGCCGTGGCCGGCCCATCCGAGCCCTCGGCCGCGGCGCTTCTCAAGAACATCGGCGCGCGCGTCATTCGCTCCTGCGCGCGCGTGCGGTCCCGTACCTCGCCTGCGAGCTGGCCGCAGGCGGCATCGATGTCGTCGCCGCGCGTCTTGCGCACCGTCGCGATCAAGCCGCCGTCCGTCAGGACTTGCGCGAAGACTTCGACCTGCGCTGCGCTGGAGCGCTTCAAGCCGGAAGCCGGAAAGGGGTTGAACGGAATGAGATTGATCTTGCAAGCCACGCGCCCCACTGGACCGCGGTCGCCGACCAGGCGCAGCAAGGCCCTGGCTTGCTCGCGGCTGTCGTTGACGCCCTCGAGCATGCAGTACTCGAAGGTGACGAAGTCGCGCGGCGCCGCCTCGAGGTAGCGCTGGCAAGACGCCAGCAGCTCGGCCACGGGGTACTTGCGGTTGATCGGGACCAACTGGTCGCGCAACGCGTCGTCGGGCGCATGCAGCGACACCGCCAGCGCGACCGGGCAGTCCACGCGCAGGCGCTCGATCATCGGCACCACGCCGGAAGTGGACACCGTGACGCGGCGCCGCGACAGCCCGTAGCCGTGATCGCTCAGCATCACGCGCAAGGCCGGCACGAGAGCGTCGTAGTTCTGCAAGGGCTCGCCCATGCCCATGAACACCACGTTGCCGATCACGCGCTCAACGGCACGGCCTGGCTCGCGCGCAGCGCGCCAGGCTCGCAAAGCATGCTCCGCATGCCAAAGTTGCGCTACGATTTCGCCGCTCGTGAGGTTGCGGCTGAAGCCCTGATGCCCGGTCGAGCAAAAGCGGCAGCCAACCGCACAGCCCGCTTGCGAGGAAACGCACAAGGTGCCGCGGTCGCGCTCGGGAATGAAGACCGTTTCGACCGCGTTGCCAGCGCCAACGTCGAACAACCACTTGACCGTGCCATCGGCGGACACCTGCTCGCTGCGCACCGAGAGCGGTGCGAGCGTGGCGCGCGTCTGCAACTTGTCGCGCAGCGACTTGGCCAGGTCGGACATCTGCGCGAAGTCTTTCGCGCCCTTCTGGTGGATCCAGCGAAACAACTGGATGGCACGAAAACGCTTCTCGCCCAGCTGTTCGCAGTAGGCGGCCAGCGCGTCGAGGTCGAAGTCGAGTAGGTTGGCCGGGGTCATTGCAGGGTGGCTCTAAGTTCGCGGGGCAGCATCGGCGCTGCCGCGTCGCGCCTCAGCGGCTGTAGACGCTCATGCCGGGGAAGAAAAACGCGATCTCGGAGGTGGCGGTCTCCGCCGCATCCGAGCCGTGCACGGCGTTGGCGTCGATGCTGGCGGCGAAGTCGGCCCGGATGGTGCCCTTGTCGGCCTTCTTGGGGTCGGTGGCGCCCATCAGGTCGCGGTGCTTGCGGATCGCGTCCTCGCCTTCGAGCGCCTGGATCATCACGGGGCCGGAGATCATGAACGACACCAGGTCGTTGAAAAAGGGGCGCGCTGCATGAACCGCATAGAACGCCTCGGCCTCGCCGCGCGAGAGTCGAGCCATCTTTGCGGCGACCACCACCAGCCCCGCCGCTTCGAAGCGGGCGTAGATCTGCCCGATGACATTTTTGGCCACAGCATCGGGTTTGATGATGGACAGCGTGCGTTCTTTTGCCATGGTCGACTCTCTCAAATGCTGAAATTTACAAAGCCTTGGATTCTAGCGGTCGAGATGAGTTTCCTCTGGCTCGAAGCGAGCGCGAAACATTACCGACTTCGGCCGCGACCACCGCCGCCGCCGCCACCACCGCCGTGCCCACCTCGACCGCCACCGCCACTGCGCTTGCCACCCACTTTGTTGAAGTAGGCGTCGGCACCGATGTAGCCGACCGACGTCTGCATGGGATCGGGTTGTTTGGGACCGCCCTTCTTTCCCGGCCCGCCGGCTTCGGGCTGGTGCGCGTCGTGCCGACCGAAACCGGCGTTGATGCGCTGGGAGCCCTTGACGAAGCGTTTGTCGAAGGTCTGCTCGAGCGGATTGGGAATGGTGCCGACCGGCCCGCCGTCGCTGTCGGGCTGAGTGGAGCCGCCATGCCCGAAACCTTGTGCGTGGCCGCGCCGCGGCCCACTGGCGAAGCGCCGGTCGAAAGTCTGTTCGAGCGGATTGGGAATGCGCAGGAAAGAATCTTCGCGCGGCACCTCGTCGCCCTCCGGCGCAAGGCCCGGAGGGCGCGGCTCGCGCCGCGCTTCGCCTTGCACTCGCTCGCGCGGGCCTCCCTGTTGCGGGCCACGGGCCAAGGGGCGCGTGTCCGGTCGTGCACCGCCTTTTGCGCCGCGACCATGGCGCCGCTCCTCGCGGTTGGCGGGCATCGGCTCGCGCGGCTCGCGCGGCCCACGCGCGTCGCGCGGCTCACGCTCTTCGCGCGGTTCGGCGCGGCCCGCACTGGCGAGTTGGCGGATCAGGCGCAGATCCTGTTCGCCGAGCTCGACCCAGACGCCGCGCTTGAGCCCGCGCGGCAGCACCACGGTGCCGTAGCGGATGCGGATCAGGCGGCTCACCGCCAGGCCGACCTTGTCGAACAGCTTGCGCACCTCCCGATTGCGGCCTTCGGTAATGACCACGCGGTACCAACGGTTGGCGCCCTCGCCGCCGCCGTCTTCGATCGACTTGAAGCCGGCCGTCTGGCCTTCGATCTCCACGCCCTCGATCAGCCGCGCGCGCTGGTCAGGGTCGAGACTGCCCAGCACGCGCACGGCGTACTCGCGCTCCACGCCGAAGCGCGGGTGCATGAGCTGATTGGCCAGCTCGCCGGAGTTGCTGAACAACAGCAGGCCTTCGGTGTTGATGTCGAGTCGGCCGACCGACTGCCATTTGCCGCTCGGCAAGCGCGGCAGGCGGCGAAACACGGTGGGGCGGCCCTCGGGGTCGCTCTGCGTCACGACCTCGCCGGTGGGCTTGTGGTAGGCCAGCAGGCGCGCCGTGGGCGGCAGGATGCGCAGGCGCACCGGCTTGCCGCCGACCGCGACCCGGTCGCCCTGCGCGATGCGCATACCGACATGCGCGACCTCGTCGTTGACCGTGACATGCCCATCGGCGATGAGCTGTTCCATGTCGCGTCGCGAACCGATGCCCGACTGCGCCAAAACCTTGTGCAGCTTGGGCACTTCGGGCTCGGGACGTAGCACGCGCTTGGTTGCGAGCTCGACGCTCGCCTCGTCGTCAGGCTCGGGCGGCTCGGCGTCGTAAGCGCCCGAAAGCACTTCCTCGAAGCGCTCGACCGCTGCCGGAGCGGGAGCCAGAGTCGGGGTTGGCAGCACGGCGCGTTCGCCTGGGGCGACACTCACCGCCGCCTCAGCCTCGGGCGCCTCGCCCTCGAGCCGTTCGCGACGGCCGCGGCGCCGATTGCGGCCACGTCGGCTGCGTTCGCTGCCGTCGGCATTAAGTTCGACTTCGGCGCCGTTGGGCTCACTCTCGCCCCCCGCCTGGGCGGCGTTGTCGGCCGCATGCTCACTCACGGCCGTGACCGCGCTTTGCGGCTGGGGCGACGCCGCGGGCCGCGGCGCTCGAGCCTCGCTCGGTGCGCCGGCGTCTTCGTGGCTTTGCGTCGGCTCCGCGAACTGGGGCGGCGCAACCGAAAGCGAAACCATTGTCGGGTCGAAGCCCAAATCGGGTCGCTGCGCTGAACCGGATGCACCGCCCGAATCGCCGCCCACCGGCTCCGTGCCGGGGGCAGTCGCCGACTTGGCCTTCGGTTCGCGTCGGCGCAGCGGCTTGTCCGAGCGTGCGGTGTCGCCGAGTTCAAGCGGATCAGCCGGCACGGGCGATACAAGCGGCGCGGCATCTGGCCGATCGGGAAGCTCGCTCTTCGGGGCGGCCGTCTTGCGGGCTCGGCGCTTGACCGCCGGCTGGTCTTCGCTCGCTGCGCTCAGGACCGTGCTCACGGGCTCGTCGGACGGGTTGTCGTTCACGTTCATATCGGTGGTGTGGTGCCGGCGTCGGCAGAAATCGAAGCGGGGGGAGAGTCGGCGCATGCCACAGCGCCCGCGGAGTCGGGCAGCCGTACAGCCGGCTCGCCCAAAGAAATGTCTTCGCCGGCTTGTAGAAGCGAGGCCTGCCCCGGCAAGGGCATGGCCGGCTCGGTTTGCCCGGCAAGCTCGGGCAACTGTTCAAGCGAGGCCAGGCCGAGGTCGTCTAGAAATTGACGCGTGGTGGCCAGCAGCGCCGGGCGACCGGGCGTTTCGCGGTGACCGATGGTCTCGATCCAGCCGCGGTCTTCGAGTTGCTTGAGCAATTGGCTGTTGACGGTGACGCCGCGCACGTCTTCGATGTCGCCGCGCGTGACGGGTTGGCGGTACGCGATGATGGCCAGCGTCTCGAGAGTCGCGCGGCTGTAGCGGGGTGGCTTTTCGGGGTTCAGCCGCTCCAGATAGCTGCGCAACTCGGGGCGGCTCTGGAAGCGCCAACCGCTGGCCACGGCAACGAGTTCGACGCCGCGGTGCTCCCAGTCGCGGGCCAGCTCGTCGAGCAGCGCTTTCAGCGCTTCGCCGTCGAGTTGGTCGTCGAACAGAGTGCGCAGGTCGCGCAGCGGCAAGGGCTGCTGCGCGCAAATGAGCGCGGTTTCGAGGACGCGCTTTGCATCCTGGGTATTCATCGGTCGTTCAGTCTTCCTGGGCGGCCAGAGCCGTCATGCAAGGAATCGGGCGCGACGCATCGGGGTGGTCGCGAGGCCGGCCCGCAAGGGCGGGAAGGCCGGTGAAAAATAGTTCCGACTGGGCGGCTCCGGCTGGGTTCACCCAGGCTTGGATCGATTTATCGGGGAGGCCGTCTCGGAGGTCGGGCCGCTCGGCGTTCGCTCGAACGGCGGGGCTGCCTCAGCCCCTGAAGCGGCATTGTAGTGGAGCGGGCTTAAAACGGTAGTGCGGCGCCGATTTGCTTCCAGGCCTCGAGCAAGCGGGCCTCGAGCGGCGCCTCGAAGCGCAGCGGGCGGCCGTCGGCCGGGTGCGCCAGCCCCAGTCGCCAGGCATGCAGTGCCTGGCGCTCCAGGCCGAGCGCGGCGCGACCGCCGTAGAGGGTGTCGCCGACCAGTGCATGACCGCGACTGGCGAGATGCACGCGAATCTGGTGGGTGCGCCCGGTGTGCAGGGTGCACAACACGGCGCTCACCGACGCGTGCGTGGCGAGCAGGCGCACATCGGTGCGCGCCGGCTTGCCGCCGGCAACGACGGCCATCTTCACGCGCACCACCGGGTCGCGGCCGATGGCGGCCTCGACGGTAAAGGCGGCCTGGCGGAGCTCGCCGTGCGCCAGGGCGAGGTATTCGCGGTGCACTTCGCGTGCGGCGATGGCGCGTGTGAGGGCGGTCATGGCGGGCAGCGTCTTGGCCACCACCATCAAGCCGCTGGTGTCCTTGTCGAGCCGGTGCACGATGCCTGCGCGCGGCAATTGCGCGGCGCCGTGGTGATGCGCGAGCAGGCCGTTGAGCAGAGTCCCCGACCAATTGCCCGGCGCCGGGTGGACCACGATGCCGGGCGCCTTGTCGATGACGAGCATGTGCTCGTCTTCGTAAACGACTGCAAGCGGCATCGCCTGCGGTCGAAACGCCTGGCTCTGCAGGGTCGGCAACAGCAGCACCGCGACCCTTTGCCCGGCCCGCACGCGCTGCGATGCGCTGCTCTGCACCAAGCCGTCGATGCGGACCTGGCCCGCGTCGATGAGCGACTGCAAATGACTGCGCGAAAACGCGCCGTGGTGCAGGACCAGCCAGCGGTCGAGCCGTTGGCCGTGTTCGGCAGCGGCGACACTCGCCTCGCGCCGTTCGCCGTCGAGCTCGAGGTCGAGGTCCAGGTCGAGGTCGGTCGGGCTGCCTGGGTCTTCGGCGGCCGACTCGTCGGCCGCGAGCGGCAACTGGCTCACGTGCGGCACCGCGCATCGAGCGCGCCCGGCCCACGCGAGGCGGCAAGTCGGCAGGGGCTTGCCCGTACTTTTGCGACGCAGGGCAGGCTCATATAATTTTCTGTGTTCGGCACATACGCTCGGAAATAAAGGAATGCCTGTGATGATGCGCTTCGAGTCCACCGCCGCATGGCACCGCATGGCAGCGGCGACTCTCGCATGCAGCGCCCTGCTCGCGGGCTGCGACACCACCCCGAAAGACGAGTTTTCCGGCAAGGCCACCGAAAAATTGTACGAAGAGGCGCGCGACGAAGCGGCCAACGGCAACTGGGAGCGCGCCAGCAAGCTCTACGAAAAGCTCGAGGGTCGTGCCGCCGGCACCCCGCTTGCGCAGCAGGCGCAGATCGACCTCGCCTACGCGTACTACAAGGCCGGCGAGAAGGCCCTGGCGCTTGCCACGCTCGAGCGCTTCATTCGCCTGCACCCGAGCAGCCCGGCGATGGACTACGCCTACTACCTGCAGGGTCTGTCCAATTTCAACGAAAACCTCGGCCCCCTTGGCTCGCTGGCTCGCCAAGACCTCTCTGAACGCGACCAACAGGCTTCGCGCGACGCCTACCAGAGCTTTCGCCAGATCACGACGCAGTTCCCCGCCTCCAAGTACGCACCCGACGCGCAGCTGCGCATGAACTATGTCGTCAACGTGCTGGCTTCCTACGAGGTGCACGTGGCGCGCTACTACTACCGCCGCGGTGCCTTTGTTGCCGCGGCCAACCGCGCACAGCAGTCGGTGCAGGAGTTCCAGCGCGCCCCGGCCAGCGAAGAGGCCCTCTTCATCATGGTGCTCAGCTACGACAAGCTGGGCCTGCCGGAGTTGCGCGACGACGCGCGGCGCGTCCTGACGCAGAACTTCCCGCAGTCGCGCTATATCAAAGACGGCTTCGAGGTGCGCTCGAACCCGTGGTGGCAAATCTGGTGATCGCAAACCCAGGCGCCGCCGTCAGCGAATCTCCCTGAGCCAGGCGAGCGCGTCTTCTTCCAGCAGCACCGGCAGCATGGGCGGCAAGGCGGCGCGCAGCTTCTTTCCGTAGCCCATGGCGAGCATGCGCGGGTCGCAGATCACCAACAGGCCGCGGTCGGTTTCGCTGCGAATGAGCCGACCGGCGCCCTGTTTGAGCGAGAGCGCCGCCTCGGCCACGAAGTATTCGCTAAAGGGATTGCGCCGCTCGGCTTCGAGCCGTTTGACGCGGGCCTCGACCAGCGGGTCGCTCGGCGGCGGAAACGGCAGCTTGTCGATGACGACGCACTGCAGGGCTTGCCCGGGCACGTCGATGCCTTCCCAGAAGCTCTGCGAGCCCACCAACACCGCTCGCGGCGCGTCCAGGAAGCGCTGCAGCAACTGACGCTTGGGTGCGCTGCCCTGCATGAGCACGAGAATCGGCTCCTCGTCCTGCGCGAGTTCGAGCGCCAGGCCTTCGCCCACCTTGGCCAGCGCGCGCAAGGTCGTCGTGAGCACGAATGTGCGCCCGCCCGCCGCACGCGCGCACGCAGCGGCCAGCCGCGCCACGGCCACACCGTGGTCGGGCTCGTTGGGTTTGGGAAAACGCTGCGGTATGTAGAGCCGCGCATGGGCGGCGTAGTCGAAGGGGCTCTCGACTCGCAAGGTGCGCGCCGCATCCAGGCCCGTCTGTTCGGTGAACCAGCGCAGGTGCTCGTCGGCCCCAAGCGTGGCGGAGGTGAAGATCCAGGCCTTGGCCGAAGCGCCGATCTGCTCGCGCATCGCATCGCGAATGTCCAGCGGCGACTCCACCAGGCGCACCGCCTGCGGCGTGAGGTCGATCCAGCGCACGCGGTCGGGCGCGCCGCATTCCAGAAACGCCTCGGCGCGAGTGGCAAGCGCTGCGGCCCGCTCGCCGAGCTTGACGAAATCGGGGCCGACCGCCTCGACGGCTTCGAGCGCGCTCGCGCAAGCGCGCGATGCCGCGCCCAGCGCCTGCAGCGCCTGTGCGAACTCGGCCTGGTCGGCGCGGTCGTCCCAGCGCAGCTTGAGGGCCGACCGCAGCTCGCGCAGGCCGGCGCCGGCAGCGAGCCGAAGATCGCGTGCCGCCCGTTCGGTGGCGCTCGCCAACTCCTGCCAAGGCGCGAGGCCTTTGGCCTGGCCAAGCCCGAGCGCCTGCATGTCGCGCGCGAAATCGATCGCCTGCGCGCTGCCCAGCACAGTGCCGAGAAAGGCAACGCCCGCCTCCCCCAACTGGTGGGCTTCGTCAAAGATCGCCACCTCCACCGAGGGCAGCAACTCCGCCATGCCGGTGTCGCGCACGGCGATGTCGGCGAAGAACAAATGGTGATTGACGACCACCAGGTCCGCCGCCATCGCCTCGCGCCTGGCTTTCATGACGTGGCAGGCCCGGAACTGCGGGCAGTCGCTGCCCAGGCAGTTCTCGCGCGTGGAGCTGACCAGCGCCACCACGGGCGAGCGTTCATCGAGCCCCTCGAGCTCCGCCAAATCGCCGCTGACGGTGCGCAGCGACCACTGTTCGACCTTGGCCAGCGTGCGTGCGACCCAAGGGTCGTGAGACGCGACCTCGTGACGCGCTTGCGTCAGGCGCTGCAGGCACAGGTAGCTGCTGCGGCCCTTGAGAAGTGCCACCACCAGTGGCTGCAACAAGGCCTTGCACAGACGCGGCAGGTCGCGCAGGAAGAGCTGGTCTTGCAGGCTCTTGGTCGCAGTGCTCACGAGCACGCGCCGTCCGCTGAGCAGCGCCGGCACGAGGTAGGCAAAGGTCTTGCCGACGCCGGTGCCGGCCTCCGCGGCCAGCACCGAGCGCTGGTCGATCGCCGTGGCCACCGCTGCGGCGAGTTCGAGCTGTGCGCCGCG
>JANONH010000667.1:0-2567 GCA_031420735.1 Methylibium sp. | reverse complement strand
AACCACATCACCGCGCCGGGGTGGGTGTCTGCAAAGCTCGCCGGGCCTTCGATGTGGATGAGCCGGCGCAAACGCGCGGGCGAGGCGTGCCAGAGCAGCCCGCGCTCGAGCAGGCTGCGCCCGAGCCACTGGAAATGCGCCAGCGCCAGCTCGCGGCGCTGGCGCCGCGACCACTGCGGAAAGCACAGCTCGATGTTGCGCAGCGCCACCCGCCTGCGGCCGGTGGCGAGCGGCCACACCAAGAGGCCGAGCAGGCGGCCGAGGCCGGCCAGCAGCGGCAGCGGCAGCCAGTGCAGCAGCCACAGCGCGGCGAGCAGGGCACGCGTCGTCACGGGCTGGGCGAGCCGGTGGAGCCCGGGGCAAGCGTCGGGTCGCCCGGGTCTTGTGCCTCTTCGCGCGGCGCCTTGTAGCGGTCATAGCCCCAGAGGTACTGGCTCGGGCACTGCAAAATGAGCTGCTCCATCGCGCGGTTGACGACCGCTGCCGCGTCGGTGGCGTCGGCGGGCAGCGGCTCGGCGAGCTCGCTCACGCGGACGTAAAAGCCGCCACCCCGTGGCAGCCGCTCGCCCCAGAGCAGCAGCAAGGATGCGCCGCTTTGTTGCACGAGCCGCGCTGCCAGCGTCATGGTGTAGGCCGGGCGGCCGAAGAACGGCACCCACACCCCCAGACCGGCAGGCGGCACCTGGTCTGGCAGCAAGCCGACGACCTCGCCACGCCTGAGCGCACGCAGCATCTGGCGCACGCCGCCGAGTGTGGCCGGCACGCCCGCCATGCCCGGGCGCTGGCGCGCAGACTCGACCAGCTCGCGCAGCCAGGGCTTGCGAGAAGGCCGAAAAAGCACGGTGATGGCGCCACGCCCGCGACCCCAGCGTTCGGCGTAAGACTGGCCGACGGCTTCGAACACTCCGAGATGCGGCGTCAGCAGCACCAGGCCCCGGCCTGCGGCCAGCGCCGCGTCGACCCGCTCGCCGCCCTCCCAGTGCACCGGCACCGGCAGCGGCGCATGCAGGGGCCGTGCCCACAGCGGCGGCAACTCCGTGAGCATGCGCCCGGCAGCGGCGACCGCGCGCCGGGCCTCGCTCCAGGGCACGCCGGCCTGCGCGGCGTTGGCCCGAAAGCGGGCGCGGTAGCCGGGCGAGCCGAGGTACACCGCCCAGCCGAGCGCGCCACCCAGTGCTTGCAGCCAAGCGAAGGGGCAACGGGCCAGCAGGCGCATCAGCACCGCGACCAGCCCGCTCATCGGGCGCCAAGGCGCACGGGCCGGCTCATCGAGCGGCGCGCCGGGCGCGGCGAGTCGCGCCGTGGCGTGCAGAGTGCGCTGGGTGCGCCGCTCCCGGGCCCCGGCCCGGCTCGAAATCCCTGGCGTCTGCTGTCATTTCCTGGGCTCTTGGGTAGCGTGTGACTAGAATCGGTGCGTCGCCGAGTTACAGAACTACTTGCGGGGCGATCGCGGGGCACTGGGTGCGCCGCCGGGCCGATGGCTCAACAAACCGCTAAAGCGTTCGCCGCTCCTCCAACCAGACCGGCAACGCGAGTTGCAACCTTGTTTGGCATGGAGTTTAAGAGTGGCGAACGATTTTCTTTTTACTTCCGAATCCGTCTCCGAAGGTCACCCCGACAAGGTGGCGGACCAAATCTCCGACGCGATTCTCGACGCGATCTTCGCGCAGGACCCGGTCTCGCGCGTGGCGGCCGAGACGCTGTGCAACACCGGCCTCGTGGTGCTGGCCGGCGAGATCACGACCAACGCGCACGTCGACTACATCCAGGTCGCGCGCGACACGATCAAGCGCATCGGCTACGACAACACCGAATACGGCATCGACTACAAGGGTTGCGCCGTGATGGTCTGCTACGACAAGCAGAGCAACGACATCGCGCAAGGCGTGGACCACGCCAGTGACGATCACCTGAACACTGGCGCGGGCGACCAGGGCCTGATGTTCGGCTACGCCTGCGACGAGACGCCCGAGCTGATGCCCGCGCCGATTTACTACGCGCACCGCCTCGTCGAGCGCCAGGCGCAGCTGCGCAAAGACGGCCGGCTGCCGTTCCTGCGCCCCGACGCGAAAAGCCAGGTGACGATGCGCTATGTGGACGGCAAGCCCCACAGCGTCGATACCGTCGTGCTGTCGAGCCAGCACGCGCCCGAGATGAGCGACGGCAAGAAGATGTTGCCCGCGTTTATCGAAGCCGTGATCGAGGAAATCATCAAACCGGTGTTGCCCAAGGCTTGGCTCAAGGACACCAAGTACCTGATCAACCCCACCGGCCGCTTCGTCATCGGCGGCCCGCAAGGCGACTGCGGCCTGACCGGGCGCAAGATCATCGTCGACACCTATGGCGGCGCCTGCCCGCACGGCGGTGGCGCGTTCTCCGGCAAGGACCCGAGCAAGGTGGACCGCTCGGGGGCCTACGCCATGCGCTGGGTGGCCAAGAACATCGTGGCTGCCGGTCTGGCCCGTCGCTGCGAGGTCCAGGTGGCCTACGCCATCGGCAAGGCTCAGCCCGTCGGCCTGTACGTCGAGACCTTCGGCACCGAGACCGTTGCCGCCGACAGGATCCAG
>JANONH010000666.1:0-2405 GCA_031420735.1 Methylibium sp. | reverse complement strand
GACCAACCGCGACTGGTGGCCCAAACAGTTGCGCGTTGACCTGCTTCATCAGCATTCTTCCAAGTCCGACCCCATGAGCCAGGGTTTCGACTATGCCGAGGCATTCAAGACCCTCGATCTGGCTGCGCTCAAGAGCGACCTCGCTGCCTTGATGACGGACTCCCAAGACTGGTGGCCGGCGGACTTCGGGCACTACGGGCCGCTGTTCGTCCGCATGGCGTGGCACGGCGCCGGCACTTACCGCATCGGCGATGGCCGCGGCGGTGCGGGCCGCGGTCAGCAACGATTCGCGCCGATAAACAGTTGGCCCGACAACGTCAGCCTCGACAAGGCCCGCCGCCTCCTGTGGCCCGTCAAGCAGAAGTACGGCAACAAGATTTCCTGGGCCGACCTGATGGTCCTTGCGGGCAACGTGGCTCTGGAGACCATGGGTTTCAAGACCTTCGGCTTCGGCGGTGGGCGCCCGGATGTTTGGGAGCCCGATCACGACGTGAACTGGGGCCGCGAATCGGCCTGGCTCGGCGGCGACCTGCGCTACGGCCGCGGCTCCGAAGGGGTCGAGAAGGCAGGCGGGGTGCTGGTGTCCGACGACGACGCCGACGGCAAGATCCACACGCGCGATCTCGAGAACCCGCTGGGTGCCGTACAAATGGGCTTGATCTACGTCAACCCCCAAGGCCCGGACGGCAACCCCGACCCGCTCGCCGCGGCGAGCGACATCCGCGAAACCTTCGCTCGCATGGCCATGAACGACGAGGAGACGGTCGCGCTCATCGCCGGCGGTCACAGTTTTGGCAAGACCCACGGCGCAGCGCCGGCGTCCCACGTCGCCGACGAACCCGAGGCGTCTGGCATCGAAGCCCAAGGCTTTGGCTGGAGCAACAGCTTTGGCAGCGGCAGGGGCGCCGACACCATCACCAGCGGCCTCGAGGTCACCTGGACCACCACGCCAACCAAGTGGAGCAACAACTTTTTCGAGAACCTGTTCGGCTTCGAATGGGAACTCACCAAAAGCCCGGCCGGTGCACACCAGTGGGTGGCCAAGGGGGGCGCGGGCGCCGGCAGCATTCCGCACGCGCACGACCCTGCCAAGCGCCTGCCACCGACCATGCTGACCACCGACCTCTCCCTGCGGGTGGACCCGGCCTACGAAAAAATCTCGCGCCGCTTCCTCGCCAACCCCGATCAGTTGGCCGACGCCTTTGCACGGGCCTGGTTCAAGCTCACCCACCGCGACATGGGGCCGCTTGCACGCTACCTCGGCCCCGAGGTCCCGACCGAAGTACTTATCTGGCAGGACCCAGTCCCCGCGGTCGACCATGCGCTGGTCAATGAGCAGGATGTCGCGTCGCTCAAGAAGTCGGTGCTCGCAGCGGGCCTGACGGTGGCGCAACTCGTTGGCACGGCCTGGGCCTCGGCCTCGACCTTCCGCGGCTCCGACAAGCGCGGCGGCGCCAACGGCGCGCGGATCCGTCTTTCGCCGCAAAAAGACTGGGCCGCAAACGAGCCGCAGCAACTGGCGAAAGTGCTTCAGGTGCTCGAAGGCGTTCGTGGCAAGTTCAACGCCGCGCAGGCCGGCGGCAAGAAAATCTCTCTGGCCGACATGATCGTGCTGGCCGGGTGTGTGGGCGTCGAGCAGGGCGCGCGCGACGGCGGCCACGCGGTGACTGTTCCTTTCACGCCGGGCCGCACGGACGCCACGCAGGAGCAGACCGACGTGTCGTCGTTCGCGCCCCTCGAGCCCGTTGCGGACGGCTTTCGCAACTATCAAAAGGCGCGCTACAGCGTTGCGGCCGAGGTGCTGCTGCTCGACCGGGCGCAACTTCTCACGCTGACGGCGCCCGAGATGACCGTGCTTGTCGGCGGCCTGCGCGTGCTCGGCGCCAATGTCGGCTCGTCGCGGCACGGCGTTTTCACCCGAAAGCCCGGTGTGCTGAGCAACGACTACTTCGTCAACCTGCTCGACATCGGCGTCGAGTGGAAAGCCGCCTCGAACGGCAGCGAGCAGTTCGAGGGGCGTGATCGCCGCAACGGCGAATCCAGGTGGACCGCCACGCGCGTCGATCTGGTGTTTGGTTCGAACGCGCAACTGCGCGCCATCGCCGAGGTCTACGGCAGCGCCGACGCGCAGAAGAAGTTCGTCGACGACTTCGTCGCTGCATGGGCCAAGGTGATGAATCTCGACCGTTTCGACCTCGCCTGAAACCGGTGCCGCCGTCGTCGTCTGGCGCCCGGCGGCACTTGGCTTGCCACTCGCTCGTGCATGCTGGCGTCGTCAGGCGTATCGACGTCTGACGAGCGCCAGCGTGGCTCGCGGCTCGGGCAATCTACCCTTCGTGATGGCCGGCTTGCCAGCCGGCGATGTCTGCCAGGTCGCAGAGTCGGGTGTGCATTAGATCGTCGAG
>JANONH010000665.1:0-2036 GCA_031420735.1 Methylibium sp. | reverse complement strand
TCGGGCCAAGCGCGATCGACCAACAAAGCGGGCCTGGTTTCAAACACCAGCCGTTTGCAGACCGTCTTGCAGACCGTCGTTGTTATCCGGTTGGAATTAAAACTGAATCAATGCGACGCCGTCGGGCGCAGGCCGACGTCGCGCTGGAACTGCTCGGCGCGCTGCTCGCCTTGCGCCCGCTTGACGTAACGCTCGCTCAGCACGAGGGCATGGTGGAGCTGGTCGGGCGTGGTGGCCTGGGCGATGCGGCGCGACAGGGGTTCGGCGCGGTGGCCGAACTGCACCGCCAGCCAGCGCAAGGCGCGGCGGCGCGCCAGCTTGAGCGGCAGGTAGAGCGCCGGCACTTCGTCGGGCGGCCAGTGCGAGGGCAGGGCAGAAGGCGGCCCGCTGCCCGTACTGACGGGCTCGATCAGGCCGAGGTCGATGAGGGTGCGCAGGGTGTCGCGACCCGTTTCGCCGATGAGTGTCGTGAGTTCGTCGTTGGTGCGCCGACCATTCACCATGATCAAGGCGCAGCGCAGCCAGTGGCTCAGGCGGTTGGCCCGAGTGGCGATTTCTTCCAGACCCCGGTCGGTCTTGCGGTAAGCACGGGTCACGTGCTCGACGCGATTTTTGCGATCTTTTAGAGCTTCGCGTGCGCTTTGAGCGCCGTCTTGGCCCATCGGATGTCCTCACGATGTTATCGCTTCGAAATGTAATGGATGCGCCGTGACATTTGCACGCTTAAATGGCGCTTGTTTCGGGGGTGTCGCCGCGCGGGTACATTGGCGAAAGCATTCCGAGGCCCTCATGAACTACGAATTTCTGCGCACCGAAACCCGCGGCGAGCTGCCGCTCAAGGCTGGCTGGATCACGCTCGATCGGCCCAAGGCGCTCAATGCGCTCAACGACGGCCTGATGGACGAGCTGGGTCGCGCCCTGCTCGCCTTCGACGCCGACGACGCCATTGGCTGCATCGTTCTCACCGGCAGCGACAAGGCCTTTGCCGCCGGTGCCGACATCGGCGTCATGGAGTCGCTCGGCTTCGTCGACGTCTACAAGAGCGACTTCATCACGCGCAATTGGGAAACCATGCGCCGTGTGCGCAAGCCGGTGATCGGCGCGGTGGCGGGCTTCGCGCTCGGCGGCGGCTGCGAGCTCGCCATGATGTGCGACCTCATCATCGCCGCCGAGACGGCCAAGTTCGGCCAGCCCGAAATCCGCCTGGGCCTGGTGCCCGGCGCCGGCGGCACGCAGCGCCTGCCGCGCGCGGTGGGCAAGGCCAAGGCGATGGACATGGTGCTGACCGCGCGCATGATGGACGTGCACGAGGCCGAGCGTGCGGGCTTGGTGTCGCGCGTGGTGGCGCCCGAGCGCCTGCTCGCCGAGGCGCAAGCCGCCGCCGACGCCATCTGCGGCCATTCGCTGCCCAGCCTCATGGCCGCCAAGGAATGCGTCAACCGCGCTTATGAATCGCCGCTGTCGGAGGGCCTGGCCTTCGAGCGCCGCATGTTCCATGCGATGTTCGGCACCGAAGACAAGAACGAAGGCATGGCCGCATTCCTTGCCAAGCGCAAGCCGGCTTTCAAGCACCGCTGAGGCGCGCGCCGCATGAAGCCCCGCATCGTTGCAGCACTGATCGCAGCACTCGCGTTTGCGGTGTTCGTGGCCGTGAACTGGAGCGCCTTTCTCGCGCCCACCAGCTTGTCGCTGTTGTTCACCGTGGTCGAGGCGCCGCTCGGCCTGGTGCTGTTGGTGACGATGGGCGTGCTGGCTGGCGTGTTTTTCGCCTACATGGCGCTGTGGCAGGGCCGGCTGCTGATGGAAACGCGCCGCCACACCAAAGAGCTGCAGACCCAGCGCGAGCTGGCCGACAAGGCCGAGGCCTCGCGCTTTACCGAGCTGCAGGCTTTGGTGAGGAGCGAGGTCGAGGGCCTCAAGGTCGAACTCAAGCAGACCACCAACGGCCTGGCCGCCCAGCTTGCCGAACTCGACGACCGACTCGAAGTGAAGTGGGGCACGCCGCCGCGTTTCTAGCGGGGCCTTGCGCAGACGGC
>JANONH010000664.1:0-5140 GCA_031420735.1 Methylibium sp. | reverse complement strand
CCAGGCGAGCGGTCTGCAGCGAGGAAGGAGACGTCATCGGCATCGGGCGAAGTCGAACATGGGGCAGGCTGGCGGATGGTCTCGCGGAGCGGCGGAGCGAGCGTGCCACGCCAGCGTGCCGCCATCTTGCCGCCACTCGTTTAGTCAGGCCGCCACGCATTGAATGCGCCGCCAGGCGGTCGAACGATTGTCGGACAGTCAGTGTGTCACGCCGCAAGCCCGCTGGATGGCACGCATCTTCCTGTTTGAGGCTGACGCACCGAGCGGGGCGGTGTTGTAAAAAAGGCCGTCGATCAGCGAGGCGAGCAGTAAACAGTGCCGGCTACTGAGCCTGTGGGTCTTTTGAGCACGGCCTGGGCCGGCGTGCCCGGATGCGCGACACGGGCTTGCGGCCCGGCCTTACCTTACCGGAGCGTCGCGTCGGGCCGTGTGTCGGGAATTTGGGTGTGCCAGGTGAACGCCGGGATGGTGTGTTCGAAGTCTGGGCAGCGGTCCGCAGCGGGTTTCATGCGAAGCGCGGGCACGACGGTCCCAACCGAGAGGCTCGATCTGCGAAACAGCAGGCGCTCGAGATTTCTCGCCAGCGCTTGAAAGGACGAAGGCGGCGTCGGTGACTCCGCCGGGCTCGTGGCGTGCTGCATTTTTTTCCGTTCAGGTTTGACGAAATGCAGTAAGCAAGCGGCGTGCCGAGAAGGTGCCTGTAGGACGGGAACTACGCGCGCTTCACATGGCTTCTCCGGCCATTGCGGCCCACCACATGAGCAAAGCGGACCACGACGCGGTCAAGGTCCGGCTCGACAGCGAGTTCAAGGCCGACAAACTAAAGTGCGACGCCTTGTCGGGCAATGGCAAGGACGTCTGCATGGAGCAGGCCAAAGGCAAGTACAAGGTGGCCCGCGCCGAGCTCTAGGCGGAGCACAGCGCAAAGCCGGGCGACCGCGACAAGCTCGCTGAAGTCAGGGGCGACACGGCCTACGACCTTGCCAAGGAACGCTGCGACGACTTGGCGGGCAACGCCAAAGACGTGTGCGTGCAAGAAGCCAAGGCCGCCCATACGCGCGCCAAAGCCGACGCCAAGCTCGCGCGCAAAACCGGCGAGGCGCGCATGAAAGCCAGCGACGACAAGCGCGACGCCGACTACAAGGTCATGGTCGAGAAGTGCGACGCGCTGGCCGGCGACGCCAAGTCGGCCTGCGTCGCCAAGGCCAAAGCGAGCCAGGGCAAGACTTGATTCGAGCCGGCGGCTTCGACGCCGCCGGGCGGAGTCTTATGGAACCGGCTTTTGGGTCGAGGCCCGGGCAAGGGGCCCGGCCCTCTCAGCGCAGCAGCAAGCCGTTGACGCTGCCGATGTCTGCGGGCTGCAGGGTGCCCGAGACCTGGCGCAGTTGCAGGTTGCCCAGCACCACGTTGTAGCGCGCGCGCGCCAGATCGCGTTGGGTGGTGAAGAGTTGGGTCTGCGCGTTCAGCACGTCGATGTTCACGCGCACGCCGACCTTGAAGCCCAGTTGCGTGGCCTCTAGCGCCAGTTGGCTCGAGGCCTCGGCGGCTTCGAGGGCGCGCACCTGCGCTTCGCCCGACTGCACGGCAAAGAAAGCCTGCCGGGTGCCGCGCTCGACGTCGCGGCGTGCGCCTTCGGCGTCGTTGCGGGCGCGCTCTTGCAAAGCCAGTGTTTCCTTCACGCGGTTTTGTACCGAATAGCCGGTGAACAGAGGCAGGTTGAGTTGCACGCCCACGCTGGTGGACGTGAAGGTGCCGGGCACCGAAAGCGAGCCGGTGCTCGCGCCCACCACGCCGTCGTTCCTTTGCTTGCCGAAGCTGCCGACCAGGTCGACCGTGGGCAGGTGGCCGGCGCGCGCCTTGGCTGTTTCTAGCTCGGCGATCTGGTAGGCGAGCAGGGCGCGGCGAATCACTGGCGCCTGGCCGCTTTGCGCGACCCAGGCGTCGGCGCTCGGGGGCTCGAGCGGCGCAAGTCGCACCGGCACGGCCAGGCGCTGTGGTTCCACGTTTTGGCGGCCCACCAACTGGTCGAGTGCGATGCGGGCGCTGCGCAAGTCGTTGTCGGCAACGATCTCCTGGGCGGTTGCGAGGTCGAAGCGCGCCTGGGCCTCGCGCGTGTCGGTGATGGTGGCGGTGCCGACCTCGAAGTTGCGCTTGGCCGAGGCCAACTGTTGGTTGATCGCCTTGGTGTTGGCCTGCGCCGTGGTGAGGGTGTCCTGCGCAGCCAGCACATTGAGGTAGGCGCTGGTGAGCCGGATGATGAGGTCTTGCTCGGCCGCCTCGAAGTCGGTCGAGGCGACGCCGTAGATGCGCTCGGCCTGCTCGACGCTGACGCGGTTGCTGCGGTTAAAGAGCGGCTGGGTGCCGCGCAGGGTGGCCTGCGTGTTGGTCGACCAGGTGTCGGAGACGGGGGTGTCGGAGCCGCTGCGCGTGGTGGCCGCGCCGAGCGTCACGCTCGGCCGCAGCAGCGCCTTGGCCTGCTCGCGCAGGTACTGTGCCGAGTCGTACTGCGCGCGGGCGGCGAGAAAGGCCGCGTCGTAGCCGCGCGCGGCGTCGTAAAGCTCCTGAATGCTCTGGGCCTGGCCCACCGTGGCGGCGCCGCCGAACACCGCAGCGCACAGCAGGGCGCGCCACGCCCGAGCGACGGTGCGTGCAAGCGCGAGCGGCGCGTCGAGCCTTCGTTCAGGTGAGTGGCGCATTGGCATGAAAGTCCTCGAGAGTCGTAGTCGAATGGAGCCCGCGCTTCAAAAACGAAAGCGCGAGGGCTCACTGAAACCGTCGAGTCGGGGCGCCACGGTGTCGAAGAGTTCCGTGCTCGAAAAGCCCGACGTGGCGCTGCGCGTGAACAGGCGCGCCTGCATCACCGGCTCGCTGCCGACGATGGCCACCAGACGGCCACCGGGCTTGAGCTGCTCGAGCAGGCCCTGTGGCACCGCGGCCACCGAGCCCGACAGCACGATGGCGTCGAACGGCGCCAGCTCCGCCAGGCCATGCGCGCCGTCGGCTTCGCGCACCTCGACGTTGACCACGGCCGCGCGCTGCAGGTTGATGCGGGCTTGGCGGGCGAGCGCCGGGCGGATTTCGAGCGTAAGTACGTGCTGCGCCCGGTGGGCCAGCAAGGCCGCCATGTGGCCCGAGCCGGTGCCCACTTCGAGCACGTGCTCGTGCTTGCGCAGGGCCAGCTCCTGCAGCAGGCGCGCCTCGACCTTGGGCGACAGCATGCACTGGCCTTCGTCGAGCGGCACTTCCATGTCGACAAAGGCGAGCGCGCGGTGCTCGGGCGGCACGAAATCCTCGCGCTTGACGATGGCCAGCAAGGCCAGCACCACCGGGTCGAGCACGTCCCAGGGGCGGATTTGCTGCTCGATCATGTTGAAGCGGGCGTGTTCGGTGTTCATCGGGCGAAAAAGATGACCAGGGGCGGGCAAGAGCGCCGCATTCTCGCGCATCGATTCGACGGCTCCTCAGCTCCCTGCGCACCGCTGCCCATGTCGGGGCGGTAAAGCTCGGTGAAGATCGCCGCACTTCGACAAGGCCCGGCCGAGCGCCTCCTAGAATCGCGCCGCACATGAAAAAGACCCGATGAGACGCCCGCTGGCGTGGCCGATCGCCGCGCTGCTGTTGGCCGCGCTGGCCGCCACGGCATGGTGGTGGCTGGGCAGTGGCGAGAGCGAAGCCCGCTTTCGCACCGCGCGCATCGAGCAAGGCCCGCTGCAGGCGGCGGTGTCGGCGGCCGGCACCGTGAACCCGGTGGTGCAGGTGAGCGTGGGCAGCCAGGTGTCGGGCCAGATCAAGGAACTGTTGGCTGACTTCAACACCGAAGTCAAACAAGGCCAGCTCATCGCGCGCATCGACCCCGAGAGCATCCGCTACCGCGTGCGCCAGGCCAGTGCCGACGTCGACGCCGCGCGCGCCCAGGTGCTGCAGCAGCAGGCCAATGTGCTGGCCGTGCAAGCCCAGGTGGCGCGGGCGCGGCTGGACGCCGACAACGCGGCGCGCGACTTGGCGCGCCAGCGCGAGTTGCTCGACAAAAGCTTCATCTCGCAGGCCGCCTTCGAGACCGTGCGCAACACCGCCGGCACTTTGGCCGAGCAAGTGAAGGTGGTGCAGGCGCAATGGGAGGTGAGTCGCGCCCAGGCCGCCAGCGCCCAGGCGACGGTGGCACAGCGCGCCGCAGCACTGGCGCAGGCGCAGGTCGACCTCAACCGCACCGAGATCCGCTCGCCGGTGGACGGCGTGGTCATCAAGCGCAGCGTCTCGGTTGGGCAGACCGTGGCGGCGAGCCTGCAGGCGCCGGAACTCTTCATCATTGCACGCAATCTCTCGGACATGCAGGTCGAGGTGGCGATCGACGAAGCCGACATCGGCCGCGTGCGCGTGGGGCAGCCGGTGAGCTTTACCGTCGATGCCTTTCCCGGGCGCACCTACGACGGTGCCGTTGGTGCGGTGCGAAAAGCCGCGCTCACCACCGCCAACGTGGTGACCTACACCGTGGTGGTCGGCTTTACCAACGACGGCGCCCAGGTGCTGCCGGGCATGACGGCCAATGTGCGCATCGTCACCGACTCGCGCGACTCGGTGGTGAAGCTGCCCAATGCCGCGCTGCGCGTGCGGCTGCCCGGCGAGGCGGCCAGTGCGGACTCGCAGGCGGCCGGCGCACAGCGCGCCGCCGGTCGTGCCTCCGGTGCGCGCGCCGCGGGCTCTGCCGCATCGTCTTTCGGGGACGGTGCCAATGCCAATGCCAATGCCGGTGCCGGTCCTGCTGCGGCCGACGCCGCAGCGGCCGCAGGCGCGGCGAACGCCACCACGCGCGGGCGCGTCTACGTGCTGGGTGCCGATGGCGCGCCGCGCGCGGTGGCGGTGAGCGTGGGCATCAGCGATGGCAGCATGAGCGAGCTGCTCGGCGGCGAGTTGCAGGTCGGGCAAGAGGTGGTGACCGGCACGGTCGCGCCGGCCGGCGCGCGGGGTGGCGGCCCGCGCATGGGCTTTCTCTGAGCCCTCGCATGGCGCTGATCGACGTGCAGGGGCTGGTCAAGACCTACCGCATGGGCGAAGGCGACGGCGCCAACGAAGTGCATGCCCTGGCCGGCGTCTCGCTGCAAGTCGAGGCGGGCGAGTTCGTGGCCATCATGGGCGCGTCGGG
>JANONH010000663.1:0-5126 GCA_031420735.1 Methylibium sp. | reverse complement strand
CGGCTCGCTCAAGCTGCGCGCGCGCTGGAAGATCGAAGACCTGGCGCGCGGCCAATGGCAGCTCGTCATCACCGAGTTGCCGCCGGGCACCAGCGCGCAAAAAGTGCTCGAAGAGATCGGCGAGTTGACCGACCCGAAGGTCAAGCTCGGCAAGAAGGCGGTGAGCGCCGAGCAGCAGCAGCTCAAGGCCACGGTGCTCGCCGTGCTCGACAAGGCGCGCGACGAATCCGGCAAGCAAGACGCGGTGCGGCTCGTGTTCGAACCGCGCAGCAAGAGCGTCGAGCAGCCGGAGCTCGTCCAGGTGCTGCTGGCCCACACCAGCCTCGAGACCTCGGCGCCGATCAACCTCACGATGGTCGGCGGCGACGGGCGGCCGACGCAGAAGTCGCTGCGCCAGATGCTGCGCGAGTGGGTCGAGTTCCGCCTGGCCACCGTCGAGCGGCGCACGCGCCACCGCTTGGCCCGGGTGCAGGAGCGCATCCACATCCTCGAGGGCCGGCAGCTGGTGCTGCTCAACGTCGACGAAGTGATCCGCATCATCCGCAACGCCGACGAGCCCAAGCCCGCGCTGGTGGCGCGCTTTGCCTTGAGCGAGCGGCAGGCCGACGACATCCTCGACATCCGGCTGCGCCAGCTCGCGCGGCTCGAAGCCATCAAGATCGAGCAGGAGCTCGACTCGCTGCGCCAGGACGAGGCCAAGCTCGCCGACATCCTCGCCAACCCGGCCACGCTCAGGCGCACCGTCATCCGCGAGATCGAGGCCGACGCCAAGGCCCACGGCGACGAGCGCCGCACCTTGATCCAGGCCGAGAAGCGCACCGTGGCCGAAGTGAAGGTGGTCGACGAGCCGCTGACGGTGGTGGTGAGCGCCAAGGGTTGGGTGCGCGCGCGGCAAGGCCATGGCCACGACGCGGCAAGCTTTGCCTTCAAGGCCGGCGACGCGCTCTACGGCACCTTCGAGTGCCGCAGCATCGACACCCTGCTCGTGTTCGGCTCGGCCGCGCGCGAATGCGGCCGCGTGTATTCGGTGCCGGTGGCGGCGCTGCCGGGCGCGCGCGGCGACGGCCAACCCATCAGCTCGATGATCGAATTGGAGTCAGGCACGCAGCCGCAGCACTACTTCGCCGGCCCGCCCGACGCCACGCTGCTGCTGGCCGGCACGGGCGGCTACGGCCTGCTCGCGAAAGCCGCCGACCTGGTCTCGCGCCAGCGTGGCGGCAAGGCCTTTCTCGCGCTGGCCGAAGGCGAGCAGGCCTTGCCGCCGAGCCGGGCGGACGGCGCGGCGCAGGTCGCCTGCCTGAGCCTTGCCGGCCGCTTGCTGGTGTTCGCGCTGGCCGAACTCAAGCTCCAGCCCAAAGGCGGGCGCGGGCTCACGCTCATCGACCTGGAGGCCGGCGACGCGCTGGTCAGCACGGCGGCTTTCGACAAGACACTGCGCGCCATCGGCAGCGGCCGCGGCGGCAAGGCCAAAGACGAAACGCTCGGCCCCGCTGCGCTCGCGCCCTACAAGTCGGTGCGGGCAAGAAAAGGCAAGCCGGCCGACATCGGCTTCAAGGCAAGTTTGCTGTTGCGAGCCTGAGCCTCACTCGGGCAGGCAAGGTTCGTTGCGCCGCTTACGCTTTTAGAGCAGCGCCGCTCACTTGCCGCGCGCGGCACGGCGTGGGCGTGCTGCGGCGGCTTTTTTTGCGGCCGGCGCCGGGCGGGGCCGCCGGGCGCGCAGCGGCGCGCTGCCGATGTCGGCGAGGCCAGCGGCGGAAGGGGTGCTGCTGGCAGGCTGCAGCGGCGGCGCGTCCAGGGGCGTCGGCGGCAGCAGGCCTGCGAGCGGAAGTGCCGGCAGGCTGGGCCAGGCCGTGAACCAGAGGCTCCAGCATTGACGCATCTCCTCGGCGCCGTGCGCCCACATGTCTTGCTGGTTCTGCAGCAAGGCCTGCGGCGACCAGAGCGCGGCGTCGCGCGGCGGCGCCGCGTCGTTGGCGTCGTCGGCATGGGGAAACCAAAGTCTTAGCCAAGGTGTCATGGGTGTGTCTCCGGGTGGGGTACTGCATGGGGGGGCACGGCCTCGGGATCGCAAGTCGCGCCCACTGCGTGCCGCGCAGGCTGCCGTGGGCTTTACGGCATGGGCGCGAGCTTAGTCCTTAGTCCTGCAAGCGCGAGCGCCAAAGGCGACGACGGCGAAGGTGCCAGAGCAACACCGAGGCGGTGCATGCCAAGAGAGCAAATAGCAGGCCGCTGAGCACGTCGAAGCCGACGCCCAGAAGCGTGGCGCTGGCGGCATCGGCGCAGCTGGCCGTGACCTGAAACAACCACGGCAGCGCAGACTCGAGCCCGGTGGCTGCGAGAAAGCGGTCGGCCAGCGTGAAGGCGCAACTGCTGTCCTTGGCCGCCACCTGGTGCTGGAACACCGCCGAGGCGACGCCGCCGAGTGCCAGCACGAGGACGCCGAGGCTGGCCAGCAGGGCGGCGATGCGCTGCGGCAGCAGCCAGCCGAGCAGCGCGACCACGGCGATGGCCAGGTAGACCACGCGCTGGAAGATGCACCAGGGGCAGGGCCGCATGTCCCAGCCGTACTGCGCGGCCAGGGCGCCGCCCAGGGCGACCAGGCAAGTCAGCGCCACCATGGCCAGCACGCCGCGCCGCGCGCGCCGAAACAGGCTGGGTGCGGGGCGCTGGGTCATCGCGCGCCGACCACGACGGCGCGCCCGCGAGCGCACACGCCGCACACGCGGCACACGCCGCAGGCCCGTGCCGCGGCTCGGCCGAAGGCGCCCGTCAGGCCCGCCATGCTCATGGCGCCACTTCGGCGATGAGTTCGATCTCGACGCAGGCGCCCATGGGCAACTGCGCCACACCGAATGCGCTGCGCGCATGCGCGCCGCGCTCGGGGCCGAACACCTCGACCATCAGCTCCGAGGCGCCATTGGTCACCAGGTGGTGCTCGGTGTAGGCCGGTGTGCTGTTGACCAGGCTCATGAGCTTGACGATGCGCCGCACGCGGTCGAGGTCGCCGTCGAGCGCGGCGGCCAGCGTGCCGAGCAGGTCGATCGCGACGCCGCGCGCGGCCGCTTTGCCGCCTGCGGTGGCCATGTCGGCGCCGAGCTGGCCGACCAGCGGGCGCCCGCCACGCTTGGCGATGTGGCCCGACACGAAGACGAGGCTGCCACTCTGCACGAAGGGCAAGTAGGCCGCGGCGGGCACGGACAGCGGCGGCAAGACGATGCCGAGTTCCGCAAGACGTTGCGCGATGGACATGGAGACGGCCCCAAAAACAAGTGAGCCGGATGCTACCCGTGGCTGCGCGTGGTGGCGCGAACGGCCCGCTTGGCCCGCTTCTACACTGCGAAATGCGCATCGCCTCCCCGTCTTACCTCAGGCCGTGCGTGGCCTGGGCGGACCGGGCGACCAGCGGCCCGCTGGCCCGACCGATGGCGGCGGGACTGGCCTTCCTGGTCGGCACCGGCTTGCAATTGCAGCAGCCCGCGCTCTGGGAAGCGCGGCTCTACGGGCTGCTGCTGGCTGCAGGCATTGCCGTGCTGGGCCTGCTCGCACTCCCGCGCTGGCCACGCTCGGCGGCGTCTTGCGTGGCGCTTGCGCTTGCCGTGGGCCTGCTCGGCTTCGCGGCCACCGGCCTGCGTGCCGGCTGGCGCCTGGCCGACGCCTTGCCGGCCGCACTCGAAGGCCGCGACATCGTCGTCGCCGGGCGCGTGGACGGCCTGCCGCAGCGCTCCGCACAGGCGCTGCGGTTTTATTTCGAGGTCGAGTCGGCGCGCCTGGACGGCGCCGCGGTGGGCCTGCCGCAGCGCCTCTCGGTGGGCTGGTACGCGCAGGGCGCACAGGCCCTGCCCGAGGTGCGCGCCGGGCAGCGCTGGCAACTCGTGCTGCGGCTCAAGCGCCCGCACGGCGCCATGAATCCGCATGGCCACGATTTCGAGCTGTGGTTGTTCGAACAGGGTGTGCGTGCCACCGGCTATGTGCGTGCGCTGCCCGGCTCGGACAACCGCCTGCTCGAGCCGCATGCCAGCGCTTCGGTGGACGGCCTGCGCCAGCGCGTGCGCGAGGCCATCGAGCGGCATGTTCCCGACCCCACCAGCGCGGGCGTGCTGGCGGCACTCGCGGTGGGCGACCAGGCGGCCATCGAGCGCGAAGACTGGGCGCTGTTTCGCGACACCGGCGTGGCCCACCTCATGTCGATCAGCGGCTTGCACGTCACCATGTTCGCCTGGCTCGCCGGGGTGGGCGTGGGCTGGGCCTGGCGCGCCAGCCGCCGGGCGCTGCGCTGGTGTCCGGCGCCGCATGCGGCGCTGTGGGGCGGCCTCGTGGCCGCGCTGGCCTATGCCGTGTTCGCCGGCTGGGGCGTGCCGGCGCAGCGCACGGTGCTGATGCTCGCCGTGGCCACCGCGATCAAGTTGTCGGGCCTGCGCTGGCCCTGGCCGCTGGTGTGGGGCAGTGCGGCCGTGGTGGTTGCGGCACTCGACCCGTGGGCACTGCTGCAGCCCGGCTTCTGGCTTTCGTTCGTGGCGGTCGGGCTGCTGTTGGCCTCGGGCGAGGCGCGCGGCTCGGGCCTTGGGGCCGGCCCCGCAAGCCGCGGTGCAGGGCAGGGGCCAGAAGGCGAGCCCGAGCCAGCCGCCAATGGCGCAGCCGAGCCGCACGGCCCCCGCGCGCCAGCCGGGCCGGCCCCGGTTGCGCTGGCTCGGGCCGGGGGCCGTGCGCTGCGGGCGCTGCGCGAGGGGCTGCGCACCCAGGCCATCGCGACCTTTGGCCTGGCGCCGCTCACGCTGGTGTTCTTCCAGCAACTCTCGCTGGTCGGCTTTGCGGCCAACCTGGTGGCCATACCGCTCGTCACCCTGCTCATCACGCCGCTTGCCCTGCTCGGCGCCTTGCTGCCGCCGCTGTGGACGGCGGCGGCGTGGGCCATCGAAGCGCTCTGCGGCGTCTTGCGCTGGCTCGCCGCGCCGGCTTGGGCCGTCTGGTCGATACCGGCGGCCGCGCCGTGGGCCGTGGCCGCGGCGCTGGCGGGTGGCGCGCTGGCCTTGCTGCCGCTGCCGTGGCGCGTGCGGCTGCTGGGCCTGCCGCTGCTGCTGCCGCTGTTGTTGCCCCTGCCCAAGCGGCCGGCGCCGGGCGAGTTCGAG
>JANONH010000662.1:0-1793 GCA_031420735.1 Methylibium sp. | reverse complement strand
GGCGTCCACCGGGCGCAGGGTGACGATGCGCTGCGCCCAGTCGGCAAGGATCAGCATCAAGCTGCCGTCGCGGTGATACCAGGAATAGGGCAGCGTGATCAGACCCACCGAGAGTTGCACCCACAGGATGACGAGGATGGCAATGTCGGTGGGGTGGCTGGTCAGGCGGATGCGCGGGTCGAACACGCGCCGGAACAGCAGCAAGGACAAGCCGACAAAGCACACCAGGCCGGCGGCGCCACCGGCGTAAATGGCCAGCATCTGCTTGGTCCCGGCGCTCATGAAAGTGCCGTACAGCGAGTGCGGCGTGAACAGCCCGACCATGTGGCCGAAGAACAGAAACAGGATGCCGAAGTGAAACAGGTTGCTGCCCCAGCGCAGGGTGCCCGCGCGCAGCATCTGCGACGAGTCGCTCTTCCAAGAGTATTGGTTCTGGTCGAAGCGAATCAGGCTGCCCATCACGAACACGGTGAAACAGACGTAGGGGTAGACCTGAAATAGAAAGCCGTACACACCACTCATGACGATGCTCCAGGTGGCGTGGGGGCCACAGGGCTCCTGCGCACGATGTGAACGGCCTGCGGCTGGCCGGGCTTGGCCTGGCCCTTGGACGAACAGCCATCGAACACGACCGGCTCGGCCCAGCTTTCGTCGAGCGGCTCTTCGACCACTGGCTTGACCGCCTGCGCCTGCTCTCCGGCCAGCTCGAGCAGCGCGCCGAGCACGCTGGCATACGCGCTTTCGCGATGCCGCAAGGCGCCGAAGATGGCATTGAAGATGTGCGACATCTCGCCCAGAAAGGCCTTGGCCTCGCGCACCGGCTGGGTCGAGACGAACTCGAGCACCGCTGGCAGGTAGTCGGGCAGCTCGCCTTCGGCCAGCCACAGGCCCGCCTTCTCGTAGGTCTGGCCCAGGTCGATCATGGCCGGGCCGCGCTCGCGCGAATCGCCGTGCACATGCTCGAACAGATGCAGCGACGTGCCGCGGCCGCGGTCGAAGAGTTCGACGTAGTCGGACTCGGCTTGCAGCGGGTCGGCACACCCCAGCGCCGCCATCAGCAGGTCGAGCTCGGTCAAGCGCGAGCCACGCACGGCACCCTCCTCGCGCAGCAACTCACGCATTTGCGGCAAGTGGCCTCGCATGCGCTCGTCGGGGTAGCCGAGCACGGCGGCGAGCACGCGCAGGGTCTTCGTCATCGGTCGCGGCGATCTCGGGTCGAACATGGTCAAACCTCCGCCTTGATCGGAATCGTGCGTTTCTTGTCGCTGCCGAACAGACTCACTGCGCTCGTGCCTTCGGAGCAGCCGTTGCCGAACGTGAAACCGCAGCCACCGCGCACATTGAAGGCGTTTTCGGCGTACTCACGGTGCGTCGTCGGTATGACGAAGCGGTCTTCATAGTTTGCGATCGCCATCACCTGGTACATGTCTTCGACTTGCGCCTGGCTGATGCCGACCTGCTCGAGCACCGCCCGATTGACGCGACCTTCGACGTGCTTCTCGCGTTGGTAGGCGCGCATCGCCAGCATGCGCTCGAGCGAGCGCACGACCGGTGCCGTGTCGCCGGCCGTCAGCAGGTTGGCGAGGTACTTCAGGGGAATGCGAAGCTGGCTTACGTCGGGGATTTCGCCGTTCGCGCCGACGTGGCCCGCATTGGCCGCAGCACTGATGGGCGACAGCGGCGGTATGTACCAGACCATCGGCAGCGTGCGGTACTCCGGGTGCAGCGGCAAGGCCACCTTCCATTGCACCGCCATCTTGTAGACGGGGCTCTTCTGCGCAGCCTCCATCCAC
>JANONH010000661.1:0-2425 GCA_031420735.1 Methylibium sp. | reverse complement strand
TATGATGGTAGTTCCGCCATTTTGCATGCTTCGATCGATCTGACATGTCCGCCGTTCAAATTCTTCGCGAAGACCCCAGTTCGATCGAATTCCAGCCCCTCGACACGGCATTGCACGCTTGGGAAATTCGACGCTCTGACCCCAAAGAGTCGTACAGTCTCGCCCAGGAACTGGTGGAAGCCTATCTGACGGTCCGCAACGAGACCGAGTGCCGCGTCGCGCCCCTGACGGCGGAGGACCAGCTGATCCAGTCGATGCCCGACGCCAGCCCGGCGAAATGGCACCTGGCGCATGTCACCTGGTTCTTCGAGACCTTCGTGCTCGAAGCCTTCGAGGCCGGTTTCCGGCCCTTCCACCCGGCCTTCCGAAGCCTGTTCAACAGCTACTACAACGCCGTCGGCGACAAGCACCCGCGGGCGCAGCGCGGCCTGGTCACGCGCCCCGGGCTGGCCGAGGTGCTGGACTATCGGGCCCAGGTCGATGCCCGCATGCAGGCCCTGCTGGCCAGCGCCGGCCGCGGCGGCGAGATATCGCCAGCGCTGGCCGCGCTGGTGGAACTGGGCCTGCAGCACGAGCAGCAGCACCAGGAACTGCTGCTGACCGACCTCAAGCACCTGCTGTCGTGCAATCCGCTGCTGCCGGTGTACCAACCGGGCTGGCCGCTGGCGCCGGTGGCCGCCGTGCCGCTGAGCTGGGTGGCGCAGGGTGACGGCCTGGTCGAAATCGGACTCACCGCCGGGGACCGGGCCGACGCCTTCAGCTTCGACAACGAGAGCCCGCGCCACCCCACCTTCCTGCGCCCGCACGCCCTGGCCAACCGCCTGGTGACGCACGGCGAATGGGCCGATTTTGTCGCCGACGGCGGCTACCGCGATCCGCGTTGGTGGCTGTCGGCAGGCTGGGACTGGGTGCAGGCGCAGGGCATCACCGCGCCGCTGTACTGGCAGGCCGATACCCAGCGCGCCGGCCGCTGGCACTGCTACACCCTGCACGGTCTGGCGCCGCTTGACCCGCACACGCCGGTGACCCACCTCAGCCTGTACGAGGCCGACGCCTACGCGCGCTGGCGCAGCGCCAGCGACTCGGGCTGCCGCGGCGCGCGCCTGCCGACCGAGGCCGAATGGGAGCACGCGGCCGCGGCGGCCGAGGCCACCAGCCTGGCGCAGGGCAATTTTGTCGAGTCGCGCGCGCTGCACCCGATGCCGGTGAGCGCCGACGCGCCGGGCCTGGTGCAGCTGTTCGGCGACTGCTGGGAATGGACCGCCAGCAGCTACAGCCCCTACCCCGGCTACCGCCCCTGGGCCGGCGCGGTGGGCGAATACAACGGCAAGTTCATGCTCGACCAGAGCGTGCTTCGCGGCGGCTCTTGTGCCTCGCCGCGTTCGCACCTGCGCGCCAGCTACCGCAACTTTTTCCCGGCCTCGGCGCGCTGGCAGTTCAGCGGCCTGCGCCTGGCCTGCGACCGCGGCTGACAGCAACCCCGGACCCCAGACCTCAGAACACATAAGAACACGGAGACCGACGTGAACCTACCCATCCCGGCAGCGAACCCTCTTGCGGTGCAACCTTGAGTGCCCGCCCGCGCATCGGCCTGCTGTTCGACTACGACTGGGACGCACTCGGCTTCGGCCGCCTGGCACGCCGCTTCCGTTTCGACCGCGGCGGCTTCGACCTGTTCGCCTTTCCCAGCAACGCACGCCTGGTCGGCTTCGACCTGGAGCGTTTCGCCGACCGCCAGGCGCGGCGCGGCAAGGCGCGCGGCTGGGCCGGCGTCGTGTCGCACCACGAACAGTTCGGCGCCCTGGCCGCGGCCCTGGTGGCCGAGCGCCTGGGCCTGCCGGGCACGCCGGTGAAGGCGGTGCTGGCCTGCCAGCACAAGCTGCATGCACGGCAGGTTCTGCAGCAGGTCTGCCCCGAGGCGAACCTGCGCTGGGCCCCGCTGGACGCCGAGTACGGCGGCGCGATTCCCGCCGGCCTGGCCTACCCCAGCTACGTCAAGCCGGTGAAGGCCGCGTTCTCGGTGCTGGCGCGGCGAGTGGCCAGCCGCAGCGAGCTGCACGCCCACACCCGTTTCGGCTGGCGCGAGCTGTGGGTCATCCAGCGCCTGGTGGAACCGTTCGAGCGCGTCGTGCGCGCGCGCCTGCCCGAGGCCGGCAGCGCCCACCGCATGATGCTGGAAGAGCCGCAGTCGGCGCCGCAGTTCAACCTCGACGGCTGGGTCTTCGATGGCCGCGCCCACGCGCTGGGCGTGGTCGACGCCGTGATGTACCCCGGCACCCAGGCCTTCATGCGCTGGCAGCACCCGAGCCAGCTGGCGGTGGACGTGCAGCAGCGGGCGCTGGACGTGGCGCAGCGGTTCCTGGCCGCCATCGGCTACACCCAGGGCTGCTTCAACATGGAGTTCTTCTACGACCCGGCGACGCAG
>JANONH010000660.1:0-9561 GCA_031420735.1 Methylibium sp. | reverse complement strand
CGAAAAGCCGCGGTGCCGCTGAGTTCTTCGAGCAGGCGACCACGCGGGCCGAACAGCGCCACCGACCAAAGCAGCGGCGTGAGGTCGTGGTAATTGCGGGCGGCACCCACGCGCTCATGCATCCAGTGGCCGGGGGGTCGCACGCCGGGCGGCTCGACCTGAATCAGCGTGAGGTCGGAGAGCCCGCGCTGGGTGGCCAGACCCAGGTTGCGCGGCGAGTGGTACTGATTGCTGTCGGGGAAAATGGTGACCGGCCAGACGCAACCTTCGTGCTGCAGATAAATCAGTGCGGCTTCGCGCTGGCGCATGCAGGCGGCCATGACTTCCAGGACATCGCTGCCCCCCGCGCCCTTCTCGACGCGGCGCAGTTCGCCGAGAAAGCTGCTGGGCAGCGCCGAGACCGAATCCGCGCCCTTGAAGCCGCTCGTGCCCGTCGCGTGGCGCATGCGCTCGTAGGCGCTGACGTGCCACAGCGTGGAACTCTCGAAATCTCGCATGGCGCTCCTGCCTGTTTCCGTCTGTGCAGCCCGCTGACCGGGCAATTGACGACAAGGCGAATTTAAAGGAAGCGCGCTGAAAATGGAGCACCGCGACCGGGGGGTAGCTACGGTTGTGCTTTGCGCCTTGATGGCGCGCAATGCGGCGCCCCGCTCGGGCACGCCGGATTAATTCACACCCTCTGTGCTCTCGTCTTCGCAGTGGTCGCCAAGAAAGCCGCCGCTCTGGTGTGCCCAGAGCCTGGCGTAGAGCCCGCCGCGCGCGAGCAGGGCGCGGTGGTCGCCCTCTTCGACGATGCGGCCGCGGTCGAGCACGACCAGCCGGTCCATCGCGGCGATGGTCGACAGGCGGTGCGCGATGGCGATGACCGTCTTGCCTTCCATCAGCCGGTAGAGGCTCGCCTGGATGGCCGCCTCGACCTCGGAGTCGAGCGCGCTGGTCGCTTCGTCGAGCAACAAGATCGGCGCGTTCTCGAGCATCACGCGGGCAATGGCCACGCGCTGGCGTTGGCCCCCCGAGAGCTTGACCCCGCGCTCGCCGACGTGGGCGTCGTAGCCGCGCCGCCCGCTCGGGTCGGACAGGCCCAAGATGAAGTCGTGCGCCTCGGCGCGCTGCGCCGCGGCCAGCATTTCGGCTTCGCCGGCGTCGGGGCGGCCGTAGAGGAGGTTGTCGCGCACCGAGCGGTGCAGCAGCGAGGTGTCCTGCGTGACCATGCCGACCTGGGCGCGCAGCGACTCTTGCGTCACGTGGGCGATGTCCTGCCCGTCGATCAGCACCCGGCCGCGCTCGAGATCGTGGAAGCGCAGCAGCAAGTTGGCCACCGTCGATTTGCCCGCGCCCGAGCGACCCACGAGACCGATTTTCTCGCCGGGGCGCACGTGCAGCGACAGCTCGTCGAGCACGCGCGGTGCGCCGTCCGCTTCGGCGCCGTAGGCGAAGCTCACCCGCTCGAGGTGCACCTCGCCGCGGTCCACCACCAAGGGCTTGGCGTCGGCGCGGTCGAGCACCGTGCGCGAGCGCGACAGCGTGTTGATGCCGTCCTGCACCGTGCCGACGTATTCGAACAAGGACGCCATCTCCCACATCACCCAATGCGAAATGCCGTTGAGGCGCAGCGCCATCGCCCCGGCCGCGGCAAGCGCCCCGACGCCGATCTGCCCCTGGGTCCAGAGCCACAGCGCCATGCCGCCGCTGGCGACGATGAGCGCCATCGACAGCGCATGGTTGACGATCTCGAAGCCGGTCACGAGCCGCATCTGGCCATGCACCGTGAGCATGAACTCCTGCATGGCGCCTCGCGCGTAGTGCGCCTCGCGGCCGGCGTGCGAGAACAGCTTGACGGTGGCGATGTTGGTGTAGGCGTCGGTGATGCGCCCGGTCATGAGCGAGCGCGCATCGGCCTGCGCCTTGGCCGTGCGCGCCAGGCGCGGCACGAAGAAGCACAGCGCGCCGATGTAGAGCGCCACCCAGCCCAGAAAAGGCAGCAGCAGCCAGGCCGCCAAGCCGCCCAGCACCAGCAGCAGGGTGACGAAGTAAATGACGACGAAGACCAGCAATTCGGCCAGCACCATCCAGGTGTCGCGCACCGCCAGCGCCGTCTGCATGACTTTCGCACTCACGCGGCCGGCGAACTCGTCTTGATAGAAGCCCAGGCTCTGGCGCAGCATGAGTCGGTGGAACTTCCAGCGCAGCAGCATGGGGAAGTTGCCGGCCAGCGTCTGCTGCTTGATCAAGGACTGCAGCGCCACCAGCAAGGTGCTGGCCAACAGCACGCCGGCCAGCAGCCACAAGGTGTCGCCCTCTTCGGCCCACAAACGCGCCGGCTCGATGCGCGCGAGCCAATCGATGATGCGCCCGAGCAGTGCGAACAACAGCGCCTCGAAGACGCCGATGACTGCGGTGAGCAAGGTCATCGCCAGCAACGCCGGGCGCAGGCCCCGCGTGCAGTCCCAGATGAAGGCCAAAAAGCCGCTCGGCGGCGTGTCGGGCAAAGCCTGCGGATAGGGGCTCAGCAGGCGTTCGAAGGCACGGAACAATTGGGGCACTCCAAGACAGACGGTGGGGCGACGGGCCGACACCGAATCAGGCCGGCACCGGCCTTTGTCGGCGGTGGCGCAGCAGGGCGGCCGCCACGAGGCACGCGGTGAGCCAGGCGCCCCCCGATGCAAAGCCGGCCAACACATCGCTCGGGTAATGCACGTTCAGGAAGATGCGGCTCGAGCCGACGGAAAAAGCGATGGCGGTGGCGAACAAGACCACCGGCAGGTGCCAGACACGCGGCAGGGTGCGCAGCAGCACGCAAGCCAACATGCCGTAGGCGACCACCGAGCCCGACGAATGGCCACTCGGGAAACTGAAACCCTGCGTGAGCAAGTCGCCGTCTGCGACCCACGGGCGAGCGCGCGCGAAGAGCGCCTTCAGCGCCGTGTTGAGCAAGCCATTGCCGGCCACGGCCACCACCCACAACATCGCAAGCGCACGGCGGCGGCGCACGACCAGGAACAGCGCAACAGCCACGCCCAGTGCGCCGAGTGTCGCGGTGTCGCCCAGGTGGGTGATCGCAGCGAACCAGGCGCGTACCGCTGCCGGCGTGCCGACCCGCACCGCGTTCGAGAGCGCCAGGTCGAAGCGCGCAAGCTCGTCTTCGGCATCGAGCACTTCGCTGAGCTCGGCAAACAGCGCCCCGGCACCCAGCACGAGGGCAAAGCCCAGCCCCAGCACGGCAAGCAATGCACCTCGGTCGTCGAGCCGCTGGCGCAGCCGGGCTGTTAGGTGATGCTCGCTGGCCCACCACAACGCAGCCGCCAGCAGCAGCAAAACGGCGAGCGTGGCGGCATAGGCCTGCACGGCATAGAGGCCGACCAGCGCCGGCAGTTCAGAAGACATAACGGAATCGGCACATCGGCCGGTCATTTTGCAGGACGAGGACTGCTCGGCGGGCGCAGGCTGCGGCGAGTCGCCGACCCCGGGCTGCGCCGGCTCTGTGCCAACGATAATTGCGGCCCGCAAGGTCGCGGTGACGGGCCTTTGCCCGGCCCGCCACCGCATGCGCCCGTGCCCGGCAAGCGCCGCGGCGAATGCCCCTTTCAGCCCGACCTGCCTGCCGTGAAATCGCCCCGCCCACCCTCGCTCGTGCCCCTCGAACCCAGCACACCCGCCGCGCCGCCGAGCGGCCTGGCCGCGCTCGACGTCAAGGCGGGGCGCGACGAGGCGCTGGTCTGGGATGCAATCTGCGCCTTGCAGGCGCCGTCGGGCACGACCCGCATTTCCGAACTGCTCGGCGCGGCCGGCCTGCGCACCGAGCGCGGCGCGGCCTTCCACTCGCCCGACGTCAAGCGCGTCACTGACCGATTGCTCGAGGCCGGGCATGTGGTGCGCGACGTGCAGGGCCGCCTGGTCGCGGCGGCGCCGCATGGCATGCAGCGCTTCCTGGAAATGATGCGCGAGCCCGCTCGCGGCAAGGCCTGGTTCGATGCCTGGGCCAAGGTGTTCAGTTTTCACCACGGCTATTCGCTCGCTTTCCAGGAAGAAGTGCAACTCGTTGCCGCCCTGCGCCTGGTCATCTACGGTGGCGGATCACTGGCGCATCTGGGGCGCCTTCAGGATCTCAACTACAGCCGCAGCTACATGTGGTTTGGCGCCGTTCGCCAGGCGGTGCTGGAGCCCTTCGATGCAGCGCTCTTCGGTGCGCTCGAACCCAAGCTCGCGAGCCACTTGGCCGAGCAGCTCATGCTGGTGATCAGCGGCGTGGCCGAGCTCGCGAGCAAGCCGTTCGAAGACTGGCTGATCGCGCGCTGCGCAGCACTGCCGATCGGGCGCCATGCCGCGCTCGTGTCGCCCACATTGCGCTGTCGCATGGCCGAGACGCAGCTCTTTCGCGGCGAATTCGCCGCGGCGCGCGCCCTGTGCACAACGCTCACCGGCGCAGGCGTGCGCCTGCTCGAGGCCGCGGTCGACATCGCCGAGGGCCAATGGGCAGCCGGCGCGCGCGCCTTCGAAGCGGCGCAGAAACTGATGAGCGCCGAGACCGGCCGCCGCAAGAACCTCTCGTCGCCGTCGCTCGCCTGTCTTTATTTGATGGCGCTGCTCGCCGAACCCGCCCCTGAAAGCTGGACCAAGGCGCGCAAGTTCGCCGCCTCCGAAGGCGGCAAGCAAGACCCGTTCGGCCTCTTCAAGCCGTGGCAGGACGCGGTCGACCAGCGCCTGGGCGACGCGCCGCGCGAGCCCGGGCGGTTTCGGCTCGCGCGGCGGGTGGGCAGCGGCGCACAGTCGCTGCAAGACCTGCAGCATCTGCTGCTGGCGGCCTGGCTGCGCGTGCCGGTGGCGGCACCGGCACCGCTGCGTGAGCATGTGCAGCGGCTTTCGGCCGACTTCGAGCGTGCGGGCTTCGCCTGGGCGGCGCGCCAGGCGCGCCGCGCACAAGCCGCTTTGCTGGGCGAGCCGGCGAGTCCGAGCGACGCCGCAGCGCCGTTTTTCGTCGGCGAGGTGCAAGACAGTTGGCGCGAGGCGCTGGCCTCCATCCTGGCGCTCGGCGCCAACCCGGCGGGCCCGGCGCGCGCCCGCGAAGGCTCGGTGCAAGACCGCTTGGTCTGGGTCGTCAAGACGCGAACCGACGGCCGCATCGTTCGGCTCGAACCCTTGGAACAAAAGGCCGGCGTGCGCGGCCTGGGCAAACCCAAGCCGGTGACGCTGGCCACGCTCGCCAAGCGCAAGAACCTTGCGACGCACGACGCCGCGGTGCTGCGCGCCGTGCGCCGCACCGCCTTTGGCAACCGCCTGCTGCTCGACATCGCAAGCGCCGCCCCGGCCCTGGTGCGCCACCCGTCGGTGGCCTGGGACAGCGACCCCACGCAGTTCATCGAAGTGGTCGAAGCCCTGCCGGCGCTGGAAGTAATGACGAAGGACGAACACATCGTCTTCGCCTTGCTCGACCCGCTGCAAGCGGTCGAGCAAGGCGGGGCTGAGGCGGACGCAGACGCAGACGAGAACTACGACCTCGACCTCAATGACGATGACGACGGCGAATTCGAAGTCCGCGAGACCCTGCAAACGCTGCGCCGCCGCCTGCTGCGTGCAGCGCCCGCCGGGCTTGAACAACGGCCGCCCGAGCACTTGCTGCTGCTGCCCGACGGGCCGAGCCGTGCGCGCCTGTTGCGCCTGACGCCGGCGCAACTGCGCGTGGGCGCGCTGGTGTCGCAAGGCTGGAAAGTACCGCTGGCGGCGCGCGCCGAGCTCGACGCCGCGCTGCGCGTGCTTTCCACGCACTTCCAGGTCGCCAGCGACGCCGAGGCGGGGCACGAGGTCGACGCCAGCAGCTTGCTGCATGCCGAACTTACGCCTCAAGGCGGTGGCCTCGCCCTGCGCGTGGTAGCCGCGCCTTTTGGCGACTTCGGCCCGCGCCTGGCGCCCGGCGGCGGACGCGAGCGCGTGACCACCGTTCACGAGGGCGTCACGCTCTCCACGCGGCGCGACCTCGCCGCAGAAAGCGCCGCCATGCACGCCCTGCATGCGGCGGCCGACTTCCTCGACGATGGCACGCACGAATGGCTGCTCGACGACCCGCAGGAGGCGCTCGCCGTGGTCGAAGCCCTGAGCGGCCTTGGCACGGGCATCGTGAGCGAATGGCCCAAGGGCAAGCCGATGCGCGTGCGCGCCGTGCCCGACGCCGCCGTCAAGCTGCGCGCCACCAGCACCAAGGGCGACTGGCTCGAACTCGAAGGCGAACTGCAGCTTGACGACGGCGAGGTGCTGCGCCTGCAGCGCCTGCTCGAGCTGGCGCAGAGCAGCCGCAGCCGCTTCGTCGCGCTCGGCAATGGCGACTTCCTGGCGCTGGGCGATGCCTTGCGCCAGCAGCTCACCGACCTGGCCGCGCTGGCACAACCGCACAAGCAGGGCCAGCGCCTGGGCGGCGTGGCCGCACTCGCCTGGGCAGCCAGCGGCAACAGCCTCGTGCTCGAAGGCGACACTGCCTGGAACAAGCGCAGCCAGGCTTGGGCTCTGGCGCAGGAGCGCCAGTTCGACGCCCCCGCCGGGCTGGTGGCCGACCTGCGCGACTACCAGCTCGAGGGCTACCGCTGGCTCATGCGCCTGGGCTCGAGCGGCTTTGGCGCCGTGCTGGCCGACGACATGGGCCTGGGCAAGACGGTGCAGACCTTGGCCATGCTGCTGCAGCGCGCCGCGGGCGGCGCCGCGCTCGTGGTGGCGCCCACCTCGGTGTGCGGCAACTGGCTCGCGGAAGTGGCGCGCTTCGCCCCGGGGCTGCAGGTCGAGCTGTACGGCGACGTGGCCGGCGACGACGCAGACGACACGGGCGAAGGCATCGAAGACGAGCTGGCCGACACGCCCGCCGCAACCGAAACCGCAACCGACTCCGAAGCCCAGACAGCGGCAGCCAACGCCCCCGACAACGCCCGCCGCGCCGCACGCCGCCGCCAGGTGCGCGCCCTCGGCCCGGGCAGCCTGCTCGTGTGCTCCTACGCGCTGCTGCAGATCGACGCCGACGTGCTGACCGCCACCGCCTGGCACAGCGTGGTGCTCGACGAAGCCCAGGCGATAAAGAACCCGGCCACGCGCCGCGCCGAGGCGGCGCTGGCGCTGCAGGGCGACTTCCGCCTCGCCCTCACCGGCACACCAATCGAAAACCGTTTGGGCGAGCTGTGGTCGATCATGAGTTTTTGCAACCCCGGCCTGCTGGGTTCGGCCGAGCAATTCGCCAAGCGCTTTGCCAACGCGATCGAGCGCGCCGACGACCCACAGCTAAAGGCCCAGGCCGCACGCCGCCTGCGCCGCTTGCTGGCGCCGTTTCTCCTGCGCCGCACCAAGGCCGAAGTGCTGGCCGACCTGCCGCCGCGCACCGAGATCGTCCACGAGGTGGTGCCCGGACCGCGCGAGCGCGCCCTGCTCGAAGCGCTGCGCCGCGAAGCCGAGGCCAGCGTCTCGAAGGCCGTGGCTGCCAACACCGGCGCCAGCCGCGAAGGCCAGAACCAGTTCCATGTGCTGGCGGCCCTCACCCGCTTGCGCCGCGCGGCCTGCGATCCGCGCCTGGTGGCGCCGGAGCTCGGCATCGTCGGCGCCAAGGTGCAGGAGTTCGAGCGCCTTGCAGTCGAGCTGGTGGCCGGGCGCCACAAGGCACTGGTGTTCAGCCAGTTCACCGACTTTCTGGCCCTGCTGCGCGAGCGGCTGGACGCCGCCGGCCTGGCCTACCAATACCTCGACGGCAGCACGCCGGCGGCCGAGCGCAGCAAGCGCGTGGCCGCCTTCCAGGCCGGCCAGGGCGATCTCTTCCTCATCAGCCTCAAGGCCGGCGGCTTCGGCCTCAACCTCACCGTGGCCGACTACGTGATCATTGCCGACCCGTGGTGGAACCCCGCCACCGAAGAGCAAGCCAGCGCGCGTGCCCACCGCATCGGCCAGGCGCGCCCGGTGACCGTCTACCGCCTCGTCACGCAAGGCTCCATCGAAGAAAAAATCGTGCGCCTGCACCGCAGCAAGCGCGACCTCGCCGAAGGCATCTTGAGCGGCCAAGACGTCGGCGCGGCCCCGCTGGATGCGGGGCAGTTGATGGACCTCCTCAAGGAGTCGTGAAAGCGGCACCATGCTGAAACTCGAAGCCATCAAGAACAGAGATGGCCGCGCAAATCGGAACAGCGTTAAGTGGAAACTCTGCGGCCTGGACCAGCATCGAACAGGCGTCGGCGGATGCGGGCATCGTCGGCTCGCAGACGAGTTTTGACATTTGAGGCTTGGGCATGACCAACACCACGTCACACTCATTTATGGAGTTGTGGAACATCGTCAAAAAGGAGATCACAGGCATTCAGCTTCTCTGGGAGACCGTCAATGGCTTGTATTTCCAGCCACGTGGCAAAGGTTTGGCAACGCTGGGACAAGAGGTGCCAACGTTGTTCAGGCTGACGCAAACGGTGCTGATGGAGTCGTTGCAGATGCGTGTGTCCCGGTTGATGGACCCGGCAAACAGCGGTAGTGGAAGCGGCAAGTTGCTGCCTGACCATGAGGTCCTGCAGCGCACGTGGCAGGAGGCGGGTCATGAGTAATGTGACGCAAACGCAGTCTCTGCTCGCCGATCTGCGTGGCCTGATCGAACAAGCACGGCAGTATGTTGCCCAGACGGCCAACAGCACATTGACCTTGCTTCACTGGCAGGTAGGCTGCCGTATCTACCGAGATGTTCTGGCAGGGCAGCGTGCCAGCTACGGGGAGGAGATTTTGCCGACACTGTCGGCAAAATTGGAGCCCGACTACGGCAAGGGCTTCAGCGCTCGCAGTCTGGCGCGCATGGTCAGGTTTGCCGAGGCCTTCCCGGATGAACAAATTGTCGCGACGCTGTCGCAAGAATTGAGCTGGAGCCATTTCGTCGAGATTCTGCCGCTCAAGCAACCGCTGGAGCGCGAGTATTACGCCGAGCTGTGCCGCGTCGAACGCTGGAGCGTGCGCACCCTGCGCGAGCGCATCGGCAGTCAGCTTTATCTGCGCACAGCGATTTCCAAGCAGCCCGAGGCGGTCATCCAGGAAAAAATCGGCCACTTGCGCGCAGGTGGGCAGATGACGCCCGACATGGTGTTCCGCGACCCCTACATGCTCGACTTCCTGGGTCTGCCCGACGGCTACAGCGAGCGCGATCTGGAGACCGCGATCCTGCGCGACATGGAGCGCTTTCTGCTGGAACTCGGTGCGGGCTTCACCTTCGTTGCGCGACAAAAGCGCATCAGCGTGGGCCGCGACGACTTCTATCTCGATTTGCTGTTCTATCACCGGCACCTGCGCCGGCTGGTCGCCGTGGAGTTGAAGCTCGAGCCCTTTGCGCCTGCCCACAAAGGGCAGATGGAGCTGTACCTGCGCTGGCTGGACCAGCATGACCGCGCCGAGGGCGAAGCCTCGCCGCTTGGGCTGATTTTGTGCGCGGGCGCAGACAGCGAACAGGTGGAGCTGATGGACCTGGAATCGGCTGGCATTCGGGTTGCGGAATACCTGGCGCAGATACCGGACATGAAGTTGCTGCAAAGCCAGTTGCATCGCGCCGTGGAGCATGCACGCGAGCGTGCG
>JANONH010000659.1:0-1763 GCA_031420735.1 Methylibium sp. | reverse complement strand
TACACACAGCCATATGTGTGCGGGGAAATCCTCCCAACATCACGCGCCACGCTCGCGTCACGCGGGCGGCGCGCCCGGTGTTTCATGGGAGCGGCGCCAACGCGCCCCGGGCGCCACGGACTCGAAATCCGGTGTACTGGTCTCCAGTACCGAGGGTTCGAATCCCTCCTGCTCCGCCAGAAACCATAGGTAAATCACCGATCTAGGCCCGCTTCTGGCGGGCCTATTTCTCGTGTGCCCAGCATGGGCGCAGAAATGCCGAACCACCAAAAAGGCAGAACACGTTAGTCGCTTCGAGGCCGAGTGCCTTGTCGACCCGGCCTCTTCAATCGCGAAGGCGTGGCGGCGTGATGGGGTCAAGTGTCGCATCGCTGCGAGCAGCTTTTTGGCCGAGGTTTCTCGGAGCGCAACCTCGAGCAGATGCGCATGTTCTATCTGGGCTGGCCGATTCCGCAGACAGCGTCTGCGAAATCCATGGCCGGCCAGCCTGCGACGCAGATTTCGCAGACGCTGTCTGCGCAAAGCGGTGTCGATGCGGCGTCCGGCGAGCCGGTGGTTGTCAATGCAGCGGCCATCGGCCCTCTCGACCTTGCCACGCTGACCCGGCGCTTTGCGCTGCCGTGGTCGGCCTACGTGCGCTTGCTGTCGGTCAAGAGCCCGACCGCACGCGGCTTTTACGAAGTCGAGGCGCTGCGATGTGGCTGGACCGTGCGACAGCTCGACCGCCGGGTCAACAAGCGGTATTGACGATCCCGCGCTCGACAAGCGCCTCTGTTGCTTCGATGCGCTTGCCGATCACCGCCAGACTGGCGGCGATCGGGTCACGTTTGGCGTCGCGGTGGCGCGCTTGCCTGTATGGTCAGCGCTGCGGCGGCGTGTAGCCGAGCAGGTCTTGCGCGCTTGCCTTGTAGGCGTGCAGCACGCCGGGGATGAGCCGGTAGCCGGTGAAGTCGAAACCAGCGCTCACGGCACCGCCGAGGCTGCCGTTGGCCGCGATGCCGATGCAGTTGGCAAACGTGCCGATGTCGCACTGGATGCGGTCTGTCGCCGCGCCATTGGGCTTGAAGTACACGTCGAACTGCGTGCCGGTGCCGTTTTGCGTCACGGAATAATCGTTGTCGGTGCCAGCAAGCACGAGATAGGAGCCGTCGTCCAGTTTCGGGCCGACCGCGAGCCCTTCCCACTTCTCGGGAGAGACGCCACCCAGACCAGCGAGCGAACCGTCCGAGAGCGTGCTCGCCGAGGCGAGGTCGAGCCACGTTGCCGACTCCTTGGTCACCGGTGTGAAGTTCGTGCCGGCCAGATCGAGCGTGATGTCGCTCACGTCGGTGGCGCCGGCGATGTCGATGCGAAACACCTTCTTCTCCGGGCTGGCTAGGTTGGCGTCGGGCACGCCCAAGCCGCGGTTGTTGCGCTCGAGCACGAGAAACTCGTGGTCGTTGATAGCCACCAGCGCCGAGATGCCGCGGCCCCGGGCGCTGGTCTCCATGCGGTAAGCGAACTGAGCCACGGCTCGGCGCGTGCGCGTGTCGAACTTGACGATGCGGTTGTAGACGCCATCGCGCGCGCCCTCGTCGAGCATGGCGCTTTGCAGCATTGCGTAGGCGTAGAGGCCGTCGGGACTCACTGCCAGGCCTTCGAAGCCGCGGTTCGTGCGCTTGCCGGCCGTGTTGCCGGCGTCGCTGGCGTGGTTGACCGCGCCACTGCCGGCGTTGCGCGGCAGCAGCCGGACGGGGGTTTCGTACACATGCACGCGCTGCCCG
>JANONH010000658.1:0-10234 GCA_031420735.1 Methylibium sp. | reverse complement strand
CGATCACGATGGCGTCGAGGGCCAGGAAGGCGGCATCGAAGCCTGGCTGCGGCTCGCCGAGGCCTGCGCTCTTAAGCGCGAGGACGTCACCTCGCTCAGGTATGTTTTGCCCGGCGTGCGCTTTGCTGTGGATGCCTATGTCAACTTCGCGCGTCGCTCCTGCTGGCAAGAAGGCGTGATCTCCTCGCTCACCGAAATGTTCGCGCCCAAAATCCATGCTGATCGGCTGGCCGGCTGGCCGAGCCACTACCCCTGGATCGACGCCAGCGGCCTGGCCTATTTTCGCAACCGCATACCGCTGGCGCAGCGCGACGTGGAGCACGGCCTCGAGGTGGCGCAGGGCTGGTGCGACACGCGCGCCAAGCAAGAGCGCGCGCTCGCCGTCCTGCAGTTCAAGCTCGACGTGCTCTGGAGCCTGCTCGACGCCGTCGAGCGCGCCTACCCCGACGACATGGCGACGGAGAAAAGACCTTGAGCAACACCGGCCTCGTCATCGACACGGCGCAGCCAAAGCTCGCGCCGATGTACCGTCTGCAGTTCGAACCGGCGCAGGACTGCTGGGTGTTGCTCTACCCCGAAGGCTTGGTCAAGCTCAACGGCCCGGCCAGCGAGATCCTCAAACGCTGCGACGGCCAGGCCAGCGTGAACGACATCACCGCCGACCTGGAACGCGCATTCAGCCAAGGCAACCTGCGCGGCGATGTCGGTGAATTCTTGAGTGACGCTTATGAATGCCAGTGGATCGTCTGAGGAAGTACACCCGATGGGCGCGCCCTCGGGCATGGCGCCTCTGCCCCGCACGGGCCCCGGCGCGCCGATGTGGCTGCTCGCCGAGCTCACCTACAGGTGCCCGCTGCACTGCGTGTTCTGCTCCAACCCGACCAACTACGCCGACCACATGGCGGAGATACCGACCGAGGACTGGAAGCGCGTGTTCCGCGAGGCACGCGCCATGGGGGCGGTGCAACTGGGCTTTTCCGGCGGCGAGCCGCTGCTGCGCGACGACCTCGAAGAGCTCGTCGCCGAGGCCCGCGGCCTGGGCTACTACACCAACCTCATCACCTCGGGCATCGGCCTGACGGAGAAGCGCGCCCGCGCGCTCAAGGAGGCCGGGCTCGACCATATCCAGCTCAGCTTCCAGGACTCCACCAAGGAGCTGAACGACTTTCTCTCCTCCACGCGCACCTTCGAGCACAAGAACAAGGTCGCCGCGATCATCAAGGGCCTGGGCTACCCGATGGTGCTCAACTGCGTGATGCACCGCTACAACCTGCCGCACGTGGGCCGCATCATCGACATGGCCGAGCGCATGGGAGCCGACTTCCTCGAGCTCGCCAACACGCAGTACTACGGCTGGGCCTGGCTCAACCGCACCGCGCTCATGCCCACGCGCGAGGACCTGGCCGACGCCGAAGCCATCGTCGACGCGCATCGCCAGCGTCTGGCCGGGCGCATGAAGATCCTGTGGGTCTCGCCCGACTACGTCGACGCCAAGCCCAAGCCCTGCATGGCCGGCTGGGGCGCCGTGTTCCTGGTGGTGGCGCCCGACGGTGTCGCCCTGCCCTGCCACAGCGCACGCATGCTGCCCGGCCTCGACTTCCCCAAGGTCACCGAACACAGCATCGCGCACATCTGGCGCGACAGCGAGGCCTTCAACAAGTACCGCGGCACCTCGTGGATGAGCGAGACCTGCTCCTCCTGCGACCAGCACACGCTCGACTTCGGCGGCTGCCGCTGCCAGGCCTTCTTGGTCACGGGCGACGCTGCGGCCACCGACCCGGTGTGCCCGAAGAGCCCCGACCGCCACCTGATCGACGCCGCCATCAGCGCCGGCAGTGCCGCCAGCGCACTGAGCGTGGGCGCGCCACTGAAGTTCGTGCCGGGTGCCGCCAAGAGCGGCAACCTTTGGTATCGCACCGACGCCAACTCGCGCCTGCTCGGCCAGGACGAGCCGCGCGTCGAAGCCACCGCCAACGCGCCCTGAAGCCGTGAGCACTTCGTCGCGCGCGTGCCCGTGCTGAGCACGCGCGGCCTCACCAAGCGCTATGGCACGCGCACGGCCATCGAGTCGCTCGACCTCGAGCTCGGCGCGGGCGAGTTCGTGGTGCTGCTCGGCCCCAACGGCGCGGGCAAGTCGACCTTGTTCCAGTTGCTCACCGGGCTGTTCGCGGCCGACGCCGGCGAGGTCTTCGTGGCCGGGCACTGCCTGCGCCGCCAGGCCGCACGGGCGCTCGGCCACATCGGTGTCGTATTCCAGCAGAGCGCGCTCGACCTCGACCTGAGCGTCCTGCGCAACCTGCTCTTCCACGCCGACCTGCACGGCCTGCCGCGCCGCCTGGCCAACGAGCGCATCGCCGCCGGCTGCCAGCGCCTGGGGATTGCCGCCGACCTGCCGCGCAAGGCACGCGAACTCTCCGGCGGCAACCGCCGCAAGGTCGAACTGGTGCGCGCGCTCCTGCACCGCCCGGCCGTGCTGCTGATGGACGAAGCCACCGTCGGCCTCGATCCCGCCTCGCGCCGCGACCTCCTGGACGCCCTGCACCAAGACGTGCGCGAACGCGGCACCTGCGTGCTGTGGGCCACGCATTGGGTAGAAGAAGCCGAAGGCGCCGACCGCGTGCTGGTGCTGCACCAGGGCGAGCTGCTGGCCGACGGCACGCCCGCCGCCGTGAGGGCGGCGCTCGGCGGCAGCTCGCTCGAAGCCGGCTTCATTGCGCGCACCAGCGGTGGCGGCGCGGTTGCGGGCGGCCAAGCGCTCGCCTCGGCGCGGGCCGCTCCATGAGCCACCGCAGCTGCGAAGGCGGCGCGCGCCGCGGCCCGGCGCATGCCCTGCAGGCGCTCGGTGCCATCGTGGCGCGCGAACTGTTCAAGTTCTCCCGCCAGACCGGGCGGCTGGCGTCGGCCCTGGTGAGACCGCTGCTCTGGCTGGCGGTGTTCGGCGCCGGATTTCGCGGCATCTCCGGCCTGGGTGCCACGCCGCCCTACGCGCAAGCCGTGGCCTACGACGTCTACCTCGTGCCCGGGCTCGTGGGCATGGTGCTGCTCTTCAACGGCATGCAGTCTTCTCTCTCCATGGTCTACGACCGCGAGATGGGCCTCATGCGGCTCTTGCTCACCACGCCCCTGCCGCGCCCCTGGCTGCTGTTCTCAAAACTGTGCGCCACCGCCCTGCTCTCGCTGCTGCAGGCGCTGGCTTTCGTGGTGCTTGCCTTGCTGCTGGGCACCGAGCTGCCGGTGTTTTCGCTCGCCGGATTGCACGCGCTGTTGGCTACCATTGCGAGTGCGCTGATGCTCGGCGCACTCGGCCTGCTGCTGTCGGTGCACATCAAGCAGCTCGAGAACTTTGCCGGCACGATGAACTTCGTCATCTTCCCCATGTACTTCATGTCCACTGCGCTCTACCCGCTGGCCAGGCTGCAGGAGTCGGGCCCCGTCTGGCTGCACCAGGCGGCGCTGCTGAACCCCTTCACGCACGCGGTCGAGTGGGTGCGCTTCGCGCTTTACGGCCAGGACGCGGGCGCCTCGCCCTGGGTGGTGATGGCCTGCCTCGCAGTGTTCTTCACGCTCGCGGCCTGGGGCTATGACCCGCAGCGCGGCTTTGGCCAACTGGGCAAGCGCGGCGGCGGCGCGTGAAGCGCGCCTTCAACACGGCTGCGGCACTCAACGAATCGCTCTGGCTCGAATGGCTCACGCTGGCCGGAATGCTGGGCTTTGGCGGCTGGTTGCTCGGCACGCGTGGCGTGTGGGCGCTGCTGCTCAACGCCGACCCGACCGGGCTCACGCTGGTGATCATCGTCATCTTCGTGGCGGCGTCGCTGTGGGCCGGGCGGCGTGCGCGCCAGTTGCAGCAGCAACGCCGCGCGCTCGCACGCGGCGAGGCCGGCTGGGGTGCCGAGTACCTGGCCGCGCTCGGCCTTTCGCCGGTCGACGAGACCGCGCCGCTCGATGTGCTGACCGAGCAGACCCACGGCCCGCACGGCACGGCCTGGTGGGTCAACGGCATCCAGTTGAAGCTCGGCCTGCTGGGCAAGGTGATCGGCTTTTCCATCCTCGCGCTGCAGATCGGGCAGCTCGACAACTTCGACCCCGCGCAGTCGCAGCAGTTGCTCAAAAGCCTGACCTCCGGCCTGGGCATCGCGCTGCTTACCACCATGGTCGGACTGGTGGGCAACATCCTCCTGGGCCTGCAGCTCACGCGCCTGGACCGCTATGCCGACGCGCTGGTAACGCAGGCGCAGCGTCTGGGGCTGCAGCAGAAGGCGTCGGTGGCGCGGTGAGCGGCGCAGGCAGCGAGGCGCGGCCCTCATGAGCCGCCGAGGCCGCACGCGGGAGGCCGAGGTCGACCCCTTCTACGACATGCTTTTCAACATGCTGATTGCGTTCGTGTTCTGCTTCATCATCGCCCTGCTCGCCATGAACCCCAAGGCGCTGAAGGCGGGCGACGTGCCGGCCAAGGCCGAATACATCATCACGGTCGGCTGGCCCGACGGCAACCCCAACGACATCGACGCCTGGGTGCAAGACCCGGGCGGCGAGCTGGTGTGGTTTCGCTCGCGCGAGGCCGGCCTCATGCACCTGGACCGCGACGACCGAGGCCTGGCTAACGACACCATCCTCGTCAACGGCCGCCAGATCGTGAACCCGCTCAACCAGGAAGTGGTGACGCTGCGCGGCATTGCCCCCGGCGAATACACCGTCAACGTGCAGTACTACGAATCCAAGAACGGCGAGCCGGTGGAGACCACGGTGTCGCTCGTGAAGGTGAACCCGCGCGCCGAGGTGGTGTTCTACGGCACCGCCAAGGTGGCGCGAAAGGGCGACGAAGCCACCGCGGTGCGCTTCACGCTGCAAGCCGATGGCAGCGTCGCCAACATCAATACCCTGCCAAAGACGCTGGTGCAGGGGCTCGGCAAATGAGGCGCTCGGTGCCGCGCACGGCGCCGGGGCAAGGCGCACTGCCCGCGCGACAACCGACACGCGCGCACCCGCCGGCCTGCACCGACCGTGCGGTGCGCCGCACCGCATAACGACCGACCGCGAGCCCCTGTCCATGACCCTCTCCATCGCCCTGGCCTATGCCACCCTTGTCGGCCTCGCCACGCTGGCGCTGCTGTTTTCGCACTGGCCGGCGTGGATGAAAACGCTGCTGGTGGCAAGCGTCGCCGTCCTCTACTTCCACGGCAGCGCCGTGCTGCAGGCGGTGTGGGGCATGCCGGCGGCCGAGGCGCTGCCGGCGCGCTTCGTGCTGCTCGCCGCGGTGATCGAAGAGCCCAGCAGCAGCCAGCCGGGCGCACTGTTCGTGTGGGTCAACGCGCTTGAAGACGGCAAGCCGGCACGCGAGCCGCGCGCCTACCGCCTGCCCTATGCCAAGGACCTGCACGCCCTGCTCAACGAAGGCATGAAGAAGGTTCGCCAGGGTGTGACCCAACTCGGCACCTCCGAGCCCAAGGCCGGCAAGAAAGGCCTCGCCTGGCTGCGCCCTGGGCGCGACGAGCAGGACGTGAAGGTCCGCGACCTGCCGGTGCCGCAGTTGCCGGAGAAATGAAGATGGCAAGCGGCCCCACCCACACCCCGCGAGCCGCGCCGAGCCAGCCCGAGGCGGCGCCATGCCGCAAGCGCGAGCGCCCCGTGCTGCTCGCGTTGGCCGCGGCCGCAGCACTGGCTGCATGCGGCGAGCCGGCGTCGAGCGACTTGTTCCCGCTCGAACCCGGCCGCAGCTGGACCTACCGCGTCACCACCGACTACGAAGACAGCTCGCGCGAGCAGGGAACCCTGGTTCTGCGCAGCCTGCCGCGCGACACCCTGGCTGCACAAGACGGGCTCGAGCCCGGCAGCGCCTGGCATCGGCGCAGCGACAGCGGCATCGACTACTGGCTGCGCCAAGACGCAAGCGGCATCTACCGCGTGGCCAGCAAGAGCGACGTCGAAGCCGAGCCGCGCCCCGACAAGACGCGCCGCTACGTGCTCAAGACGCCTTACGCAGCCGGCACCCAGTGGCAGGCCGACACGGCGCCCTACTTGTTTCGCCGCCGCGCCGAGTTCCCGCCCGAAGTGCGCCACGGCCACCCGGGCCTGCCCATGCTCTACCGCATTGCCGCGCTCGACCAATCGGTCGCCGCCGGCGGCACCACCTACATTGGCTGCCTCAAGGTCGAAGGCCGCGGCCAGATCAAGCTCTTCGTCGACGGCGTGAGCGGCCAGCGCGACCTGCCGGTGCTCACCCGCGAGTGGTACTGCCCCGGCGCCGGCCTGGTGCGCCTGGAGCGCGATGAGCTCACCGGCGCCCCCGCCACGAGCTTCGTGTACGGCGGGCGGCTGGTGATGGAGTTGGTCGAACTGGAGTCGTAGCGGGCGTTTTCCGCAGGGTGGCGGCAGAAACGCTTTCGCTCGGGAGCCGGGCACGCGCTAAAACAATCGTCGCGGTCACCCTGATCCAGCACCAGCACCATGCCGCAAGTGAGCAGCAAGGCCATGGCCGTCCAGACCCGCCGATCCTAGCGAACACGCGCGATGGCACTTGGCTCAGAACGAGAGCCGCAGACCCGCCGACAGGCCCCGCCCCGGCAAGGGCGCCAGGGACCGTACGGTGCCGACAGTGCTCGCGCTGTAGGCCAGCTTGTTGCCGATGTTTTGCAGTTTTACGAACAGCAAGGCGTCGCGCTCCGTCAGGGTCAGCGCATAACTTGCCGACAGGTTGACCAGCGTCCAGCCGGACGTGGCCACGTCGGTCGCCGGAGCGCGGTCCTGCGCGCTGGCATGCTGCACCTCGGCGCGCGCGGTCCACGCGCCTTGCAGCAGGTTCACTCCCACTGTCATTCGACGCGGCGCCAGCCGCGGCAGCGCTTCGCCGCTGTCCTCGTTGCTGCCACGCACGATGTCGAGCTTGGCATCGAGGTCGACGGTGCGCGTGCCTTCCAGCGCGCGCCAGTTGCCTTCCATCTCCACGCCGTAGAGACGCGCCCGCACGCCCCTGAACGCGAAGACCGGGAAAGTGTCGCCCGCGTTGTCGACGAAGTCCGGCTCGCCGGTGGCCGTCAGGGCGATGTAGTTGGCGAATCGGCTCTCGAAGACGCCGACCTTGACGCGGTTGGCGCCGTCCTTCCAGCCCAGCGCGAGGTCGAGGTTGCGGCCACGTTCGGGGTCGTGCTGCGGATCGCCACGCTCGTAGGCGCTGGTGGCGGCATGCACGCCGTTGGCATAGAGCTCGTAGCTCGTCGGCGCCCGCTCGGTGTAAGAAAAGTTCGACGACAACTGCCATTGCCGGCTCGAGTTCAGCACGGCGCCGAGCGACGCGCTGCGCGGCGAGAACTCGCGCTCCTGCTGCGGGCCGAACTGCGGATCGGCCCCCGCGGCATCGTCGTCGGAACGCACCCGCACCTGCTCGGCGCGCATGCCAGCGCTGAAGTGGCCGCTGTCGCCCCAGGTCCAACGCTCCAGCAAGAAGGCAGCGGCCTGGCGGGTGCGCGTCGACGGAACGAAAGCCTCTTCGCCCAGCGCCGAGAAGCGCGACGATTCGAACTGCATCCCGAGGGTGCCCTCGATGCGCCCGGTACCCACGGGCAAGGCCTTGTGCACCGCCTCGAACCGCGCATCGCTGCCACGAGTTTTAAAGGTGGTGCCGACCGCACCGTCGCCCTCGATCTCCCGATGCTGGTAGTCGGTGCTGGAGGCCTGCCCGCGCAGCGTGGTGATCAAGCCGTCGAGCGCCCGCAGTTCCCCAGCGAGCGCGAACGTGTCACGGCGCATCTGGATCGTGATGTCGTCCTCGGCAACGATGCCGTAGTCGTTGCGATAGGTGTCGATGCTGGCGCCGACATGGCCGTGGTCCCACACCAGCGACCCGCCCACGGCGCCGCCATGGGCGCGGCTCGCCGAATTGGCGACGCGTTTGCGGCGTTCCGTGCTGCCATCGTCACGCGGCCGGTCGAAAGCCGGCACGCGCAGGTCGTCGGTTTTGCGCCCGAAGGCGTCGACGTGCAGCGCGAAGCCGCTGCCGCCAGTTTCGACCAGTGCGGACACCGCACGTTCACTGGCAGCACCACCGAAGCGGGTTTCCAGCGCGCCGGACATACCGTCGATGGGCGCCTTGGGGATGCGGTTGTCGATCGCGTTGACCACGCCGCCGACCGCGCTGCCGCCGTACAGCAGCGCGGCCGGGCCGCGCAGTACCTCGATGCGCTCGACCACCAGCGGATCAATTGGCACGGCATGGTCGAAGCTCAGGCTCGACGCGTCGAGCGAGGCGCCGGCGTTGCTGAGCACGCGGATGCGGTCGCCGTCCTGACCGCGGATCACGGGCCGGTTGGCATTGGGGCCAAAGTAGCTGGACGACACGCCGGGCAGGCCATCCAGGGTCTCGCCCAGCGAACTGCCTCGGCGCAGGACCAGTCCATTTCCCGACAACACGGACGAGGGCGTCGCCACTTCGCCACTGCCCAAGGGATTGCCGGTGACAACGACGGTTTCGAGATTCTGCTGCGCCCATGCAGGCACAGCGGCGACCAAAAGGGCCGCCCAAAGGAAGGGTTTCATGCACAAGTCCCGACCGGCCTCGGGGCCGGCATCAAGCAAAGGGGATGCCGGAGACGCGGACGCGCCGGCGCTGGCTTGGAGAACTCAGGCCCGGGGCGGGCCGCGTGCTTCGTAGGACCGCGATGCGCGGCCGGGGCCGATCGACGTCGGCGGCGGCGCCACACGGATTGCCGCAGCGGGTCGACCGTTGGCGGATGCGCTTTCCGTGCCCGGCGCCTGCCCCGTGAGCAGGTGGTCGACCAGATCGCAGGCGGGTGTCCCGGCATGGTGGCCCCAGCCGTGATCGGTCTCGGCCGACACTGCAACGGCTGCAGGCGTGCGTGCATGGGCGATGGCGTGGGCGAGGACCACCCATTGCCCGACCAAGAGCGCCAACAAGGCCACGCCGACGAGGCGACGTGTGGCGTTGCGATGGCGACAGGGATTCATGGGCGGGTGCGGTACGGCAGCATCACAGGCGGTAGAAGGATACCTGCAGGAAGACGCGCCTGAAGGCGTACTCGCGCGTGGGCGCGGCGGGGATGTGCGAGTTCGCGCACGGTGTCGCCCGCGCGAAGCCGCACGAGCACTTGTCGGAACTGGAACATCTCGAATTTTCTTTGGCCCATGGCAACTACCCCCAAGAAAAAGGCCCGGAAGGTAGCGCGCGGATGAACAACTCTTCGAGACGCCCTTAGCGTCGGCCGGTGGCCGGATTTCGCCGAACGCCGACATGTGCCTGCCGCTTGGACGATCGTGCGCTGCGATGGCACCCGTGATGCAGCCGACAGGTGCAGCCCGTCACAGCGCAAAGTCGGGAACATGAGCGACGTCTTCCCGCCGGAGCATTCGCATGAAGGCCGTGCTGGCCAGCGCGTGCAGCGTGTCGTCAGCCGAGAGCAGAAACAACTTCGATGACAGACCCATCGCGTTCGCTTTCCGGGTCAACCGGGGGCCGACGGGCGGTCGCGCAGATCCCAGAGGCTCCCCTGCCAGTTCGAAATGCGTCCCTCAGTGCGGCACCTCGGGCAGACCCACACGATGACGTCGTCGTGGGCCCGCACGCGCACGTTCGAAAACACCTTCAAGAACGTGAAGCGCCCCACACCCTTGCCACCGACCTGGACTTTTGAAAGCGTGTGTGCTTTCTTGAACGATGCCAAGTTGAAGTCGTTGAAACCTACGCCGTCATCGCTGATCTCGAAACCGTCAAAGGTCACGGTTTCGTCGCCGCCTTGATGCGCGAGGTCGTGCGCAGCGATCAAGCGAATCACGATGGAATGCTTGAAGAACCCGTCTTTGCAGTCTTCGATGGCGTCAACCGCATTCGAGATGGCCTCGAAGAGCGACATCATCGCTTTGGCCTGCGACAGTTCCAGGCGATCTACCAAGCCTTTGATATTTGCGAGCATCGTCTTCCCCTTTGCGCCGCTGCAGTGACAGCAAGACTCATTCGTCACCCAATTGGCTGTGCATCCGCCTTCTCCCGCAACTGCCGATACACCTCGTCCACCAGCAACTCGGCCAGCCCCTTGAACACCTTCGGATGCCGTAGCGCCTGATCGGCCATGGCGGTGTGCCCGTCCAGGGCATCCACCACGGCGTTGTTCAGCTTGGTCTCATAGGCACCGTTGCCAAGGGCCTCAACCGTGTCGTTGGCCTGGGCTTGCTCCTGCAAGGTGGGGTCGGCCACCATCGTGCCGATCAGCGTGGTTGCGTAACC
>JANONH010000657.1:0-2121 GCA_031420735.1 Methylibium sp. | reverse complement strand
TCCATGATGACGTTCATGAACTTCGAGAGATCGACATTGCCGAACTTGGGATCGGGCAGGATGTCTCGTTTGGGAACTTCGCGACGACGTGGCATTTCATTTCCTTCAAGGCTTCAGTCGGCGCCGACTCGGCGCCTTGGGCGAGCACGCTCGGCTCACCCACTTACTCGGCCCGCCGCAGGCGGGCCATCGGAAGCTGGCCTTTCGGCCGGCTTTTGCGTTTGGCTTGGCGTTACGCCTTCTTCGGCCGCTTGGCGCCGTACTTGGAGCGCGATTGCTTGCGGTCCTTGACGCCCTGGAGGTCGAGCGAGCCGCGCACGATGTGATAGCGCACGCCGGGGAGATCTTTCACTCGCCCGCCGCGCACCAGCACCACGCTGTGCTCCTGCAGGTTGTGACCTTCGCCGCCAATGTAGGAAATGACCTCGAAGCCGTTGGTCAAGCGGACCTTGGCCACCTTGCGCAGCGCCGAGTTCGGCTTCTTGGGCGTCGTGGTGTAGACGCGTGTACAGACGCCGCGGCGCTGAGGCCCGCCTTGCATGGCAGGCGACTTCGACTTCACGGCTTCGGTCTGGCGGCCATGGCGCACGAGCTGGTTGATGGTAGGCATGAGTGACTTGATTCTCGATTGGGTAGGCAGACTTGGGGCGCGCGGTAAATGGATGCCAAGAGCACTCGAGCGGGGTGCCGCCTAAGCCCGCAGGAACTCGCTCTGTGCCTAGGCACACATGGCCCATGCAGCAGTAACTGCGGCAAAGGCGCTCTCGGCAAACGCCTCTCTGGGCAAAGACCGCTCTTGGCAATGACTCCCGCAAGCCCCAAAGCCTGCCGAAGAGCCGGCGATTATATTCATACGGCCCCACCTAAGCAACCGCGACTCGAAGCATGCCTCCAGATTGCCCTGCCAGCGTGGTGCTCGACACCAACGTCGTGCTGGACTGGCTGGTCTTTGGCGATCCCGCGGCGGTGGCGATCGGCCGGCAAATCACGGCGCTGGCACTGCTCTGGCGCGCCAGCTCCGCCATGCAAGTCGAATTCAAGGACGTGGTGCAACGCCCGGCATTGGCACGCTGGGCGCCCGATGCGACTGCGCTGGCCGCTGCGTGGCGGGCCCACGCGCGCATTGAAGTCGAGCCTCCCTCCAGTGCGCTTATCTGTGCTGACACGGACGATCAGGTCTTTATCGATCTGGCGCTCGAACATCGCTGCCGCTGGCTCGTCACGCGCGACCGCGCCTTGCTTGCCTTGCGTCACCAGGCTGCGGCGTGGGGCGTAAGCGTCCTCACGCCGCAGCAGTGGTTGTCGAAGACGCAATGCGAAGACGCAACGACGCAACCGTGAAACCGTGAAACCGCAAGATGACTCGCCGATGGCGGCCGCCCATCAAGTAAAAAGGGCGGCCATCGGCCGCCCTCGAAGTCGCAACACCCAAATCGATCAGGGTGCCGGATCGTCTCCCATGATTTCCGTGGCCGCCGGCTGCAAGGAGGCCAATTCGTCGGCCTCCTGCAGTGCGATCGCCCTGCGCTCGGCGTCGTCCATTTCTTCCTTGGCCTTGCGAGCGCGGTGGAAGGCCAGGCCCGTGCCGGCCGGAATGAGCCGCCCGACGATGACGTTTTCCTTCAAGCCGCGCAGCTCGTCGCGCTTGCCCATGATCGCCGCTTCGGTGAGCACGCGGGTCGTCTCCTGGAAGGATGCGGCCGAGATGAAGGAATCGGTCGACAACGACGCCTTGGTGATGCCCAACAGCACATCGGCGTGCGTGGCCGTCATCTTGCCGGCCGCGCGCAGTTTGTCGTTGGTGCCCAACAGCGACGCCCGCTCGACCTGCTCGCCGAGGATGTAGTGGCTGTCGCCCGGGTTGGTGATGGCCACCCGGCGCAGCATCTGGCGCACGATCACCTCGATGTGCTTGTCGTTGATCTTCACGCCCTGCAGGCGGTAGACGTCCTGCACCTCGTCGACGATGTAGGTCGCCAACGCCTCGATGCCCAGCAGGCGCAAGATGTCTTGCGGATCGGCCGGGCCGTCGACGATGGACTCGCCCTTGTTAACGACCTGGCCCTCGTGCACCACGATGTTCTTTTCCTTCAGCACGAGCTCTTCGTAGACCTTGCCTTC
>JANONH010000656.1:0-2054 GCA_031420735.1 Methylibium sp. | reverse complement strand
GTGTTGCAGCCGCCCGCCTTGGCCACCCGCGGGAGCAACCGTCGCATCGTCTCCGCACCGATCTTGAACTGCCCGGCCCTGCGCGCCAGCCAGACCGTGCCGATCCTCGATTACGCCTGCGTGCTCATGCTGCACCCGATGGACAACAACAATGCTCTGACCATCTACATGGAGTACATCGGCCTGTCCAACGCCCCCGGCGGGCCTTGCGCCGGCTCGGGCATCCCCGGCGGCCCCACCAGCACCGGGCCCTTCGTCCCTGGGCTGGTGCAATAGGAGGGCGCCATGAACAGCCGCCGCTGCCAGCCGACCCAACACCTGCCGCGCGCCGGCCGTCGGGTGCGCGGTGTGGCCGCGGTCGAGCTTGGCTTCACCATCGTGCCGCTGCTCATCCTCACCTTCGGCGTGACCGAATACGGCCGCGCCATCTTTACCTACAACGCGCTCGAGAAGGCCACCCGCGACGCCGCCCGGCACATGACCTCGCCAAGCGTGGGCCGCAGAGCCGAGGCCATCAACCTCGCGGTCTACGGCAGCATCACTCCGACCGCCACACCGCTCGCGCCCGGCCTGGTGCCGGCGGACGTGGTGGTCTGCGACGCGGCGGACTCGACCGGCTGCCCCGAGCAGCACGCCAACGTGCCCATTCCCGGCGGGGGCGTGGCCGACCTCGTCACGGTGCGCATCTCGGGCTACACCTACACGTCGATCGTCACCTACGTGGCGCCCGCGACGCTGAACTTCAACAACATCAGCACCACCATGAGGTCGGAGTGAACAAGACCGCCCCTGCCTTCACGCGACGCCAAAGGGGCGCTGCCGCCGTCGAGTTCGCCATCGTCACGGTGCTGGTGTTCTTCGCCCTCCTGCTGGGCGCCATGGAAATGGCGCGCCTGCTGTGGACCTGGAACGCCGCGGGCGAAGCCACGCGCCTGGGCGCGCGGCTGGCGGTGGTGTGCAGCATCGCCGACCCTTCCATAAAGACCCGCATGCGGGCGATGCTGCCGGCGCTCACGGATGGCAACGTGACCATCAGCTACCTGCCGGGCGGCTGCGACGAACAGACCTGCCAGTCGGTGCGCGTCACCCTGGCCGGCTATACCCACCAGCCGATCATTCCCTTCGTGCCGCTGTCGATCGCCATTCCGCCTTTCCAGACGACGCTGCCCAAGGAATACATGCAGAGCGCCGGCAATCCGGTCTGCGATTGAGCGGCGACACACCCGAGGCGCAGCGCGCAGGACCCCCATGAAAATCAAAGTCATCTCCCCGACCATCGAGCGCGCCGAGCAGGTGGCTGCGGTGGTGCGCGGCAGCGCCAGCGGCCTGGACGTGCGGGCCGCGGCCGGCTCGCCGCAGTCTCTGCTCGTTGCCGTTAACGGCAGCCGGCCTGGCCTGGTGGTGCTCGACGCGGTGGATGCTGCCGGCCTCGACGCCATCGAGCGGCTGACGCACGCCAACCCCCAGGTTGAGTTGATCGTCATTTCGGCCGAGCAGTCGCCCGCCTTCCTCATGAAAGCCATGCAGGCGGGTGTGCGCGAGGTGCTGCCGCCACCGGTGAGCGACGCCGCCCTGCAAGCCGCAGTTCAGCGCTACGCGCGCAAGCGCCAGCCGGCGCCCGCTGCCCAGCAAGGCGAGGTGCTGGCCTTCATGGCCTGCAAGGGCGGCAGCGGCGCGAGTTTCCTGGCCGCCAACCTGGCGCACATGCTCTCCATCCGCGGCGAGCGCACGGTGGCGCTGCTCGACCTGGACCTGCAGTTCGGCGACGCCTTGCTCATGCTCAGCGACCAAAAGGCCGCCAGCGACGTGGCCGAGGTGGCGCGCAACATCGGCCGGCTCGACGCCGAGTTGCTGCGCTCGGCGATGGTGCAGGTGAGCGACACGCTCTCGGTGCTGCCGGCGCCGGCCGAGCTGTCGCAGGCGCTCGAAGTGAAGGCCGCGCACGTGCAGGCCATCATCAAGCAGGCGCAGCAGATGTTCGACTTTGTCGTACTCGACGTCGGCCGCTCGATCGACGCGCTGTCGCTGCAGGCACTCGACCAGGCCACGCGCAT
>JANONH010000655.1:0-1921 GCA_031420735.1 Methylibium sp. | reverse complement strand
CATGAAGATCGCCGTCATCGGCGCGGGCATCGTTGGCGTCACCACCGCCTACGAACTCGCGGCCGACGGTCACGAGGTGGTGGTGCTCGAACGCCACAGCAGCGTGGCCGCCGAAGCGAGTTTCGCCCACGCGGGCACGATGGTCGCGGGGCACGTGGCGCCGCTCGCGCAGCCCGGCATGCGCAAGGCGCTGCTGCGCGCGCTCGCCGGCGGCAAGGGCCCGCTGCGCACCGGGCCGTCGCTCGACCCGGCGCAGTGGCGCTGGCTCTGGCGCCTGTGGAAGACCTGCGATGCGCAAGCCGCCCGCGCCTTGTTCGGTGAATTGCACCGGCTCGGGCTCTACAGCAGCGAGCGACTCGAAGCGCTCAGCGCTCAGCACGGGCTCGAGTTCGAGCGTGCAAGTGGCGTGCTCTTGCTGCTTCGCGACGGCGACGACGCGGCCCAGGCGCGGTTCGGGCTCGAAATGGCCCGTGGCTGCGGCGGCAACGCCACGGAGCTCGACGCCGCCGGCTGCCATGCGGTCGAACCGGGGCTCAACCGCGATCAAAACATCGCCTCGGGCATCTACTACGCTGCCGACGGCGTGGGCAATTGCAGGCAGTTCACGCACCTGCTGCGCGAAGCAGCCGAGCGCAACGGTGCCGAGTTTCGCTTCGCCACCGTGGTGCGCTCCATCGAAGCCACCGACGGCAGCGCCGCCCCGGGCGTTATGCTCAACATCGAGCAGATGGTCTTGACCACCGGCTTCGTGGCGAGCCGCGTGGCGGTGCCCACCGGCACCCAACACCTGGACCTGATGAAGCACCGACGGCGCGCCGCAGCGCGCTACCTCGCGCCGGTCTCCAACGAGCGCTTCGACGCTGTCGTCGTGGCCGCCGGGGTCGACTCGCCCTCGCTGCTGCACGCGACCGGACTGCGTCTGCCGCTCTTGCCGGTGTACGGCTATTCGATGACCGCCCCCCTGCGCTCACCCGACCGCGGCCCACGCTCCATTGTGTTCGACCAGCGTCACCACGTGAGCATCGGCCGGCTTGGCCAGCGCGTGCGGGTCACCGGCGGTGCGGAGCTCGGCGGCTCGCCGGAGCATCGGCGAGCGAGCGCCATCGAACGCCTCTACGCAGTGCTCAGCGACTGGTTTCCCGGCGGCGCGCACACCGCTCGGCCACAACTCTGGAAGGGAGCGCGGCCCATGCTGCCCGACGGCCCACCCCTCGTCGGGCCGAGCCCGCAAGCCGGCGTGTGGCTCAATCTCGGCCATGGCAGCAACGGCTGGGCGCTTGCCTGCGGCAGCGCCCGGCTGTTGGCCGACCAGATCGCCGGGCGCACGCCAGCGATCGACCCGCTCGCGCTGGCGCCGAGCCGTTACGCACGCCGCTGAATGGTCGACGCCTCGAGCCACCCGCTTGCGATTCCCAGGCCGGGCGATGGCGCGTCGAGCGACGCCTGGCCACTGTATGGACGGGTCGGCACGCGGGTGCTCGAGACGTCGGCCAGCCGCGCCCTGGGCTGGCATGTGCCAATGCAGCGCGCCGGCGATGCCGTGGCCCGGCTCGCCCTGGCCCTCGCACCCCATGCGCGGCGCATCTGGGTGGCAGCGGGCCCCGGCAACAACGGCGGCGACGGCTTCGAAGCCGCCGCAGTTTTAAGCCGCGCCGGCAAAGAAGTCACGATCGCACTGGCCACGATCGACGGCTTGCCCGCCGAGGCGCAGGCTTCGCTGGCCCATGCGCTCGCCGCAGGCGCGACCTTGATGGCAACGCCGCGGCCGCTTGGGCTCGGTCCGCTCGACCTCGCCATCGACGCCTTGTTCGGCATCGGCCTTCGAAGCGCCCCCGAAGGCTGGCACCGAGACGCCATCGCCGAACTCAATGCCTCGCCCGCACCGACCTTGGCGGTCGACGTGCCGAGTGGGCTGGACGGC
>JANONH010000654.1:0-2536 GCA_031420735.1 Methylibium sp. | reverse complement strand
CGCCGTGCGCGATGGCCGCCAGCCACAGATCGAGCCCCACCGACGCGGTGTGCCACACATCGACCGGCATCACGCGCGCCGGCACGCCGCGCACCGACTTGTCGGTGCGCGCGGCGCGGCCCAGGGCGTCGATCAGTTGCGAGCCGCGGCCCTGGCTGTGCAGCAGCAGCGCCGGCGCGCCGGCCAGCGCGGCGCCGCCCGCCTTGCAGTAGGTGGCGATGAGTGTGCGCAGGCGCTGGCCCTGGTGGGCGGGTGTCGGCGTGGCGTAGGTGAGCGCGCCGCTCGGGCAGACGGTGGTGCAGGCGCCTGAGCCCTCGCTCCGTTGGGGGGTGCCGGCGCTGCCGCCTTTAACACGTCGGTTCGCGGTGCGCCGGCTGGTGATCGCCTCTGCCGAGCAGACGTCGATACAGGCGGTGCAGCCTTCACGTTCGTTGCGGCTGTGTGCGCAGAGCTTGTGCTTGTAGTTAAAGAACCGGGGCTTCTCGAACTCGCCCACCAGTTCGCGCAGCTTCAGCACCGCGTCGACCACGGCGCTTGGCGTGGCGGCATGAAAGTAGCCTTGCGGCGGCTGATGCAGCGCCAGCAGCGGCTCGGCGCCGAGGTCCAGCACGAGGTCGTAGTGCTCGGTGGTTTCGGTGGGCGCGCGCTCGAAGTCGATGGCGCCGGCGGCGTCGCACACCCGCACGCAGTCGCGGTGGCTCTTGCAGCGAGAAAGGTCGATCTGGTAGCTGAAGTCGATGGCGGCTTCCGGGCACACCGCCACGCAGGCGTTGCAGCGCGTGCAGAGGTCGAGGTCGATCGGGTTGGCCTGCTCCCAGCTCACTTCGAAGGCGCCCAGCCAGCCGGTGAGGCGTGTGACCCGGCCGCTGGCTTGGGGCATGACGCGCGCTTGCGGCAAGCGGCCGCCGGGGCCGGTGAGCAGCAAAGACACGTCGAGCTTGTCGCCGAGCATTTGCGCCGCCGCCTCTGCGGCGTCGGCCCGGCCGATCACGACGACCCGCCCACCCGAGCGGTAAGTGACCCGGCCCACCGGCTCGGGTTCGGGCAGTTGGGCTGCGGCCAAGAGTGCGGCGATCTTGGGCGTGGCGCTTTTGGCGTCTTTGGACCAGCCAGCCGTTTCGCGGATGTTGACGAAGCGGATTGGCCGCTCGAGCACGCCGGGCGCGCCTTCGGTCTGGGCATTGAGTTCGAGAAACAGGCGTTGTTCTTGGGTGCAGGCCACCACCAAATCCTCACCCGACTTGGCCGCGCGCTGGAACGCGCCGGCCTCGCGGCGGCACAGCAGCGTGTGGACGAACTCAAGGCCCTCAGACGCGCTCGGTCCGAGGCTCGCCTGCAGCGCTGTCTTCAGCGCCGGGCCGTCCAGCGGCATCGTCTGGTTGCAGTTGCAGATCAGGGTCTTCATCGGGTGCGGGGCTGGCGCCTCGAGCGTCGGGGGGTGGCGCCGTGGCGTCGGCGGTGGCAGTATCGTGCGGCAGCGCGGCGCGGGTCGCGTCTTGCGCTGGATCGGTTTTCTCGTCCTCGTGGTCGAACAGGCCGAGGAACTTGGACTGGTTCATCTGCCTGAGCATCGCCTCGGGGATCGGGTCGGCGATGCTGTAGTCGTCGATGTAGGTGTCCAGGCCGTCCATGATGTTGTAGTGCGGGTCGGCGAACAGCTTCTTGAGCGCCGCGCGCTTGACCGATTCGTCCACGCCCCGGGCGACGAAGCGCGACACCTCGTCGCCGGGCGCAAGTGCCGCAACGTCTTCGAGTGTGGGCGCGGGCGGAAGTTCGGCGCTCGCGGGTAGACCCTGGGGCGGCACCTCGGGCAGGGGCTGCGCCCCGCCCTCCGGCACCGCCTGCACGGGCGCCGTGGCGGGCGCCAGGCCCGCTGTCGTCGTGGCGGGCGCCGGGCCCTTTGTTCCAGGCAGGCGAGGCTCAGCGGCGGCCGGCTCGGCGGCCACTTGCCGTTTGCGCCGCGACCAGCGTGAGAGAAAATTGTCTTCGCTCATCGCAGCACTCTCAATGCCGATCTTCGGGCCGCTGAAACGAGGCCGGGCGACGCCGTTGTTTCGCTTCAGGCCGGTAGTGCTGCTCGGTCCAGGCGGCAAGCCAGGCTGCGATCTCGGGCTGCAGCGGCACATTGTCGATGTGCTCCTGCGCGTCGAGCCAGCGGCCCGCTTCGATGTAGGACACGCTCACCATCACCGGCGCAGCGCGCGAAGGGTCTTCTTCCTCGTTGCGCCACATCACGAACCACACCGGCGAGCCGGTGGCGAGATTGAGGTAATAGCCCTCGCATTCGTCGCGAAACAGCTCGAGGCGAAAGCCGGGGTAGAGCCAGCGCGCGAGCTTGCCGTCGTCGCGCAGCAGTCGCGGCGCACTGCCGTAAGCCGCTTCGGCGGGCAGCACCTCGGCGACGCGAAAACGCCAGTCTTCCCAGCGGTTGGGGCTGGCTTCGCGCTCCATCACCACGGCCACGTCGATGCCGGGGCGCTCGGATGCAGGCGCCGTCATACAGGCTCTCAGGTGGTCTTGGAGATGCTGATGGTCG